>JBBTXH010000152.1:0-4804 GCA_038062385.1 Patescibacteria group bacterium | reverse complement strand
TGGACGAGTAGTGGCAATAGCAAATGGAAAACTTTCATCGTATTTAAACGTGTACATTTTCGCGTCAACTTCTTTATAAACAAGTTCATCGTCAGCCAATGTGGAACTGCAACGCGGACACCAATTGACCACGCGGTCGCCGCGATAAATCAGACCGTCGTCATACATCATTTTGAAAACTTTGCGCACCGCCTTGCTCCGCGTTTCATCGAGAGTATACGCCTCGCGGCTCCAATCCAGACTTGAACCCATTTTTCGGAGCTGATGATGAATGGTGTCTTTTGATTGTTCAACGAATTTTTCAACTTCTTTCAAAAATTTTGGCCGACCTAAATCATGACGGGATAATTTTTTCTCGCGCCATAATTTTTTTTCCACTACGTTTTGCGTGGCAATGGAAGCATGATCAGTTCCCGGAATCCAAACAGAATCAAACCCGTTCATTCTTTTATAACGAATCATGAGATCCTCAATCGCCAGCATGGCCGCGTGCCCCAAATGCAAAGTTCCGGTTACGTTTGGCGGCGGCAGGACAATTGAAAAAGCACCTCTGGTTTTTGTCACTCCGAGTGGCATCGAGGAGCGCGTCGATGGACCAAGTCGCGCCAAATGACCACCCTTCTTTATTACCGCGTCCGGATTAAACAACCCTTCGTCCTCCCATTTCTTATAAATTTTATCCTCGTAATCAGCCGGATTGTATGCTTTTGGTAACTCCATATATGATTAAATTCAAAATCCAAATAAAATATAAAATTAAAAATATAAAAACAAGAAAACGAACAACCGCAAACAATAAGCAGATCACGCAGTAATCAGTTCACCCCGCCGTAGTCTGTGGCGAAGACTGGGTAGATCAAGTATTACGTATCTGCTTTAACAGCCCAATTGATATAATTTTATCACATAATTATCCGCTAAACAACTAAGAACAGCCACATTTGGCGCTTCTTGGCAAATTGTTGACAACCGGCTCTTGACGGCAATGATATTAACCGCTAAGATACTGTATCCATTGAATGAAATTATGTCTCTAACTCAACATCAACAGCTATACGAAACAATTCAAAAAAGCTCCAATCCCTTGATTACCTTTGGAAAAAACTGGAGCGGCGACGCATTGTCCGCCAGTTTGGCGATGGCGAATTTTTTGAAGAAAATCGGAAAAACTGCGGAAATCGTTTCGCCGAATTTTAGTTTGCCTTATGCTTATAAATTTTTAGCGGAAGCGGAAAAAATAAAAAGTCACGCCGGCCACCTGAAAAATATTGTCATCAGTATTGATGTTAAAAATAATCAGCACCCGCAACTGGACTATCGCGCTGAAGAAGGCAAACTGCACATTCATCTCCTATCAAACGCCAATCAACTTTCCAAAAGCGATATCACGGTCAATGACTCCACCTACAAACACGACTTGATCATTACTCTCAATACGCCCGACCTTGAATCATTTGAAGAACTTTTCCATGAAAATACTGATTTTTTCTATCAAGTGCCGATTATCAACATTGATCACACTCCGGAAAACGAGCATTATGGACAAATTAATTTCATTAATCTGACCGCTTCATCAGTCTCGGAAATAATCTATGATTTTTTGGATAAAGCTGATGCCAATCTGCTCGATGAAACGATCGCGACCTATCTTCTGACCGGCATGATCGAAAAAACAAAAAGCTTCAAAATACCAACGGTCACGCCGAAAAGTTTGAACGTCGCCAGCCGGCTCATGGCCGCCGGTGCTGAACGCGGCGCTATAATTCAGAATCTTTATCAGAGACAAACTGTCGGCGCTTTGAAACTCTGGGGTCGCGTGCTCATGAGTTTGAAAACCGATGATCTGCAGAAAGTTGCTTGGGCTGAAATTACTGAAAATGATTTTTTGGAAACGCGCGCTCTGCCGCTTGATTTGACCGGCGTGATTGACGAACTGATTGTCAGTATTCCGAGCGTAGAATTAACCGCGCTTTTCTATGATAAGGACAACAGAAAAACTTGCCTGTTAAAATCTGAAAAAAATCTTGACCTGACTTCTGAATTCCGTGATTATAAACCGATTGGCAATAAAAACCTGATCAAAATTGAATTAGCCAATGGCATTGAACCGATTTTAACAAGATTGAAAACATTAACTTAAAAAATGAAAATAAAAATCCGCCTGCTTTGCAGACGGGTTTTTGAATTTTAATCGTGTCAATATCCATGATTAAATTACACTAATAACCACTCGACAAAATTTTATGTCTTGCTATAATGTGCCCAGTTGCCCAAATGACAATTTTCCGCGCCCATAGCTCAGTTGGTTAGAGCACGGCTCTTATAAAGCCGGGGTCGATGGTTCAAGTCCATCTGGGCGCATGACAAAATTTTGCGCGTTTAGCTCAGTTGGTTAGAGCGTCTCGTTGACGTCGAGAAGGTCAGTGGTTCGACTCCACTAACGCGCACCATGAACCACTCGCCCGTTGTAGCTCGGGTTCATGGCAAGCCATTCGTTCAACAAAAAGAGTTCGGGTTTACCGTAAACTGAACCGGAGTTCTAGTTCACGGTTCATGGCAAGCCATTCATTCACTGTAAACAGTTCAGACTCACTGTAAAATAAAAACTCTTTAAAAACAATTTTATGGAAAAAATCAATCACAAGGAAAACCCCCGACTGAAATATTTAGTTTTAATTGGTCCTGCAATTGGGCTGCTCTTCCTCGTCATTGGAATAATTCTTATTCGAAACGATCTTGTTGCTCGAAGCTGGGACGATATTTCGGCAGTTGTCACCTCTTCAACAATGCACACTAGAACAAGCCAAAGTGCTGGTTCAACGACCGATGGAAGCACCTCAACCTTTTATATAGCAAAAATGAAATATAACTACAATTACAAAGGTCAGGAATATACTGGAAAAGATGAGATCTCAAATTCGGTTAAAACAAAAACGACAAAAATAATAAACAAATACCCCGTTAATAGCACCATTGAAATTAAAGTTAATCCGGAAAAGCCATCAAAATCAAGACTCTTAATGGATATTAACCCTTATGGCCTCGGAAATATCGTGACCTCTGTCATAGGATTAATTTTAACTTTAGTTTTCTCCTTTTTTGCATACATGGTATTATTTCGAGGGAAAAAAAACTAAACAAGTTAATAATATTCCGTCTTTCGGATGTTCACCGGAACAAGGCCGTGGAACAAACAACCAACAAACAGCCAAAGGAGGCAAGACCATGACAGGTCCGTATGAAGAACTGCAAAACCGTCTTACGAATCACAAAGGTAAGGTACGAAGAATCTTGATCAACTGGAACGCGTCTGATGGCGGTCCGCGGATGGATGTGCGGCTTGTCGGAGACAACGATCACACTCTTGACGAGTGGAATGACTGGATGATTCTTGGAACAAGGGAAGACCCCGGCGCCGGTCTCTGTAGCATTGACTACATAGTCACGAGTGTTCTGGGAGCGGGAGCAATACAAAATTGCGAAGCAGGCTCATTTTATCGGCGATACGAAATCAGATGATCTTTTATTCATCGTAAAACACAAAAAGCCTTTTCTCTCAAAAGGCTTTTTATAGTTGTTTTCATTATTCCTTACTCCGAAATCATTTTCACCAACTTCTCGCAAACATCATAAAAATCATTCAAACTCTTGATATCCATCCACTCATTATCTCCATGCTGATCACCGCAAACCGGCTTGAAAACTAAAGCCGGAATTTTTTTATAACGGAAAAAACGCGCGTCAGAAGCACCGCAGGAAATGATTTGTTCAGGTTGTTTTTTAATTTGTTCAGCGAGAATATTTTGTAAAATTTTTGAATACTTATTGTTCGGATTTTTGGCAGGCAAAGCTGTTTCTAAACCGCGAATTTCAAATTCTGCCCCCAAAATATTTTTGATTTTATCTCTGATCTTTTTTTCTGTAAAAGACGACGGATAACGAATATCCAAACATATTTTTGCTTCACCCATCACTTGATTCAAGTTCAGTCCGCCCTGCATTTTACCGAGATTGATCGTCGGTAAAACATCTTGTTCATTTTTCGCCAACTTAAACGCCTTAAGTATTTCAAAATATTTTTTCATTAACTTTTCTCCGGCATTATCACCCAGCCACGGACGAGAACCATGTGCGGTTTTTCCTCGCGCCGTAATTTCCAACCAGTAAACGCCCTTTTCTTCATTCACTATTTTCCAACCATCTCCACCGTCCGGTATAATAACCACACCCGGACGATATTTCTCTTTTTCAATAATCATTTTCGCGCCATCAAATCCGCCAACTTCCTCATCGGAGACAACGAGCAAAGCGATTGATTCCGAGAAACCGTTCAAAACTAATTCCTTTAACAAAACCATTTCCGCGGCGAGAACGCCTTTCATGTCGCTTGCTCCCCGTCCGCACAGTTTGCCTGATTTAACTCGCGGCTTGAACATTTTGTCCGGCGCGCTAACAACATCAATGTGTCCATAAAACATGATTTTTGGTTTTTTGGTTTCTTGATTGGAAACGAGCATGCTTCTTTTACCGCTGAACGTAAACTTTTTCACGTAAAATTTCGGCGAAGAAAAAAACTCTTCAATTACCTTGAAGCATTTATCAAACTCTTTCTGGTCAGAAACTGTTTTAGGAACAATCAGCTTTTTCGCTAAATTGATAATATTTTCATTGTTCATACTGCTTTATTATAGTATTTCTGTAGCAATTGTCAACGAGATTGAATCACAATTAATAAGGTCTCTTTTTTAATATGTCAACGGGAAGTTAAAATGTCATACTTCCAGGGATTTAAAAATGTCATACC
>JBBTXH010000151.1:0-1718 GCA_038062385.1 Patescibacteria group bacterium | reverse complement strand
GAAACGCTTGGATGCAGAAGGGAAAAACCGCCAAGAGGCCAAAGGCTCGAGAAACATAGCGTTGGAGGCAGCAGAAGCAGGGCGACAAAGAGAAATTGAAAAGGTAAAACTGGCCAGAGAAGCTGATGCTTATGAGAAGAAAGTGACAAAAGGGCCGATTGCGTGGCTGAAGAGGCTCTTCACTGAGAAGGCGCCCCTCGATGCCACTTCCGCCGACGCTAAAACTTTGGCGGACGAGCGGGGTGACATTCATGAGGACACAACAGAAGAGGAACTCACGCCAGCGCAAATAAAAGCCAAACGAGCTGAAGAAAATAAATGGTGGAATGAAGAAAAACGAGATTTAACCAGCAAAAAATAAGTGTAAATCATTTTACAATTTTAATATTATGCCAAGAGAATCGATTCAGCCGAGCGAACAACCAACCGCGCCTGAACGCGAGCGGGAAATTATTGATACCACCGGCGATGAACGCATTGAAAAACCTGATTTAAAGTTGGTTAATCCAAAAGCGCAGGAATATCGCGAAGTAGCCGGTAAATACGCGGCGCGCGCAGATATTCTTTTTCAAGAAAATCAAAACCGAGCCAAAGCGCTTGGCCAAAAAAAATGGGACAAGGAAAGCGCTTATTACAAGCAATGGAATCGTACGACCAAGCTTGTTTCCTTAGCGGAAAAAATCGCGGATTTCTATGATGAAAATGGCGATGTTGAATCCGAATTAGCGAAGTTCAACGCGAGGTCAAGCGACAAAAGTTTGACGGCCGACGAGAAACTAACGGCCGTGGACAAATCGTTTGAATTGCAAGTACGGGCTGATAAACTCAAAGCAATGAAAGAAGATCTGGCCAATCATTACCGCGCCATGAAACTTCACAAAAAAATGGCGGCTGAAGAACCGACCACGGAAAATCTTCCTCTAAAAAAACGACTTGAAGAAGTGGAACAAGAACTTGCGGAAAAAGAAAACGGTTTTAAAGGATTTTTCAAATTCATGAATCCAGCTTACGGCAAGCTTGTCAGGGAACGCGATGAATTGCGAAAAACTTTAGGTATTAATGAGCCGAAACCGACTTTCGCGGCGAAGGAATAAAAACAATTTATAAAAAAAACGTTCCGCGATTGCGGAATGTTTTTTTATTCAAATGGTTTTGACCAAATTGTGGCCTTATCCCCTGCGAGAAAGACAAACGCCGATACGGTTATCACTCATCATTCCCCGCCAGCCACCACACATTATTGTTTGCGAATCACCGTAACCGGCGATAAAATTATGTCCGTCATCAGACAGTGAATTTGACCAAACATATTGATCTGGCATTAAACGCTTTCTGTTAATGTCATAATAAAAAGCCAAATCATACACAATCTCTTGAGCGGTTTGCCTGATTAATTGATTGATATGAAGTTGACTAATTTCTGCCCACTTCAATTTGTCCCGCCAAATCGCCATTGGGCCGGGTGTGGATATAATCACAAAATTCAATTTCCTCCTCGGCAATAATTTTTATAATCTCATTACCGTGAAATGGATACCATTCTTCACCCACCATAACTTTCCCCGCCAAATCGCCATTGAGCTGAAAATGAAAATCATAGCCATTCTGAATATCTTCGTTGGTTTTCTCTCGCAGTTCCATGATAAAATCATACACCTCACCCGGAAGAAATTCTCCAATGTTTTTCCTTAGCGAGTCATACTGCTGTTCCCACTTGT
>JBBTXH010000150.1:0-2797 GCA_038062385.1 Patescibacteria group bacterium | reverse complement strand
AACACGACCCGGCTCATTTCTTTTTTCCATTGACGATTCGGCAGGACTTATACTACTGTGTCAACCGACTAGACTCGCCGTGTTCTGCCGCAGATATTGTTCTTAATAAATTTTTCATTTGATCCAGTGGGATTTACATGTAGATGTCATCAGCATGACTTCACTGCGCCTATCCCGCTTGTCCTCTGCTCCGACGTAATACGTCGGAGTTTTTTTATTTTTCAGTTTGATGTAAAGACTTAATTCTCTCAATTCTCTAAATTCGCTTAGTTCGCTCAATCTCTAGTTAAACACTAATTTTATACTTCATATCCGATTGACAGAATTCATACAAATTGATAGTATCTAAGTAATCATTAAATAAGTATGAACATCATTGAACTCGCCAGAAAACTGAAGATTACCACGAATGAACTCCATGAAAAGTTGCCGGAGCTGGGTTTTGATGTCGGACAAAAAGCAACTAAAATAGACGACATTTTGGCCTCAAGAATTGTTCGCGCTTGGTATGATTTTCGCGACCGAGAACGCCAAAAGCAGGAATATGAGAAGCTTACCAAGAAAGACGGCGATGTGACGGTTAAAGACAAAAAAGTTGAAATTCCAGGTGTTCTCACAGTTAAAGATTTTGCCGCATTGCTCAATTTGCCGGTTTCAATCGTTATCACAGAACTCATGAAGAGCGGAGTAATGGCTTCATTGAATCAGCGAATAGATTTTGACACAGCGGCAGTGGTAGCCTCTGATCTTGGATTTGAAGCAACTGAAATTAATTTGGAAGATAAAGTGGAGGTTGATAAAGCCAAAAGAATTTCAGATAAATTATCTCTCGAAAAACAAGAAAATTTGGAGGCGCGCCCGCCTATTATCGTTATTATGGGACACGTTGATCACGGCAAAACAAAATTGCTTGACGCCATTCGCAAAACGAATGTGGTGGAAGGCGAGGCCGGCGGCATTACTCAACATATCGGCGCGTATCAGGTAGAAAAAAGGGGACGAAAATTAACTTTCATTGATACTCCGGGTCACGAAGCTTTTACTGCCATGCGTTCACGCGGCGCGAAAGTTGCGGATTTGGCGGTGCTTGTTGTCGCCGCGACAGAAGGCGTGAAGCCGCAAACAGTTGAAGCTCTTAAAATCGCCAAAGAAGCTGATATTCCGATTATTGTAGCGCTCAACAAAATTGATTTGCCGGAATCAAATCCCGATAAGGTTAAACAAGAATTGGCGCAGTATGATTTGCTGGCCGAGGAATGGGGCGGTAAAACCATTTTCGTGCCGATTTCCGCCAAGTTCAACAAAAATATTGACGGGCTTCTTGACAGCATTATTTTGTTGGCTGACATGAATGCTGATAAAATAAAAGCCAACCCAAAAGGCGAATTTGTTGGTACGATTATTGAATCGCACGTTGATCCGGGTGCAGGACCGGTGGCTACGATTTTGGTTAAAAACGGAACTTTGCGCGTTGGCGATTATATGGTGATGGATAATATTTTGTACGGCAAAATAAAAGTTTTGCACGATTATTTGAGCAAAGATATTCCGAAGGCTGAACCGTCAACTCCGGCGGAAATCATGGGACTCAAAATCGCTCCGCGCGTTGGAGATGTTCTTGAGGTTATTGATGATCCGAAAAAAGCGGAAAAGGCCAAGGTTTACCGAATGCAACAGGAAGAAACATTTATTAAACAGACAGGTCAGACGGACGAAGAAGCGGCCGGCGGCGAGCCGATTGTCAAATTGAATATTGTTATCCGAACGGACGTGCTCGGCTCGCAAGAAGCGATCATTGAATCACTCAAAAAAATTGAAAATAAATTTATTAAGATTGATATTATCGCCAAAGGATTGGGTAGTGTTAGCGAAGGCGATGTCTCCAGCGCGGAAGCGACTGGCGCGATTGTTTTCGGTTTTAATGTCATTCCGTCAAGCGCGGCCAATACTTTGGCGCGTGATAAACAGGTTGAAATCAAAACATACAAAATAATTTATGAGTTGATTGATGAGGTAAAAAGACGGCTCAAGGCCATGATCAAACCGGAAATCGTCAGGCGCAACATTGGAAAGATGAAAGTATTGAAAATTTTCAAAAAAGCGACTGATCATCAAGTGATTGGCGCTCGTGTCACTAGCGGAAAAGTGGAACCGGGCGCGAAGGTCGCTGTTTTACGCGCTGATAATTTTATTACATCAGGAAAAATAACCGAACTGCAAATCGGCAAACAAATTGTGAGAGACGCGGTGCAAGGACAGGAATGCGGCATTAAATTTGTTGGACAACCGATAATTGAAGAAAATGATGTGCTTGATGTTTATATGGAGGATGAAGTTAAGTTGAAAATATTGTAAATTCAATCTGATCATTACAGAAAAGCCCGCTCCCATACGCCGGTGTATGGGAGCGCGTTTTTAAAGCACGAACATTGACAAATTATATCAGCGTGCTATAATTCCAAGTCGCAGAAAGGAGGCAGTCATGCCGGAAAGAGATCAAAATAGCGTAAGTTACCGTGGGATGTACAAAGGTTCTTTGCGAGTCATCACTGATCTTGGAAGTAATGTTGTTGATCTTGAAGCAGAAGTGGCGAAATTGAGAAAACGCGAAGAGGCGCTTCGAAAAATGGTCGAAGAATTGAGCGTAGACTCTGTGACCGGTCTTCTTTCCAAAAAGATGTTTGAAGGTTATTACGCGAAAATGTTCGCGCAAATCGCCCGCGGCAACCACGGTGTAATGGCCAACGAACAGCTCGTTTTTCCAATGGCCCTTCTGATGATAGACCTTGATTATTTC
>JBBTXH010000149.1:0-7602 GCA_038062385.1 Patescibacteria group bacterium | reverse complement strand
AGCGATCACGCAAACTGTTGAATTTGTTCAAACTGTTTGAGCTGTTGGTTTAAAACAGGATCCGTCTTAGTTACATCTATAACATTTTCAACAATTATAACAATTAGTGATATAATTAATGTATATGAAGACGCTAATATTGGCATTTACTTTATTTTCCGTTCTGAACGTCAGTTCGTGGCGTAATTTTACGACTGAATTCAAGAATGAACTGTACCGCGCGCAAAATGCGGTCATCACGAAGGAAAAAGTTCAAGTTGAAGAACAATTACCGGATAAAATCAACTGGCCGGTGGCTTTTGCCATGCAAGCGCCTTTTTCCGATTGGTCAATGCCATATCAAGAGGCGTGCGAAGAAGCGGCTTTGATTTTGGCGAACCGATATTTTAATAATGAAAAGGTTGATAAGAAAACAATGAAACAAGAAATTTTGTCGCTGATTGAATGGGAGAAAGAAAAGTTCGGATTATTTACTGATACCAGTTTGGCGGAAGTTAAAATTATGGCGAAAGAATATTTCAAATTGAAAACCAAAATAGACGAAGACGTTTCAATTGAAAATATTAAAAAACAATTGGCATTGGGAAATTTGGTTTTGGCGCCGGCCGCTGGACGCGAATTGAAAAATCCGTTTTTCAAACAACCCGGACCGCTGTATCATATGCTGCTGATTCGTGGTTATGAAGGGGATGAATTTATTGTTAATGATGTGGGGATCGGACGCGGTTTTGGTTATAAATACAACATGAAAACATTGATTAACGCGATTCACGATTTGCCGCTTTCAACAGATGGCGCGGTTTTCCGCCCGTACGATGAAAATGTTGATGATTCAATAAAAGTTGGGAAAATGAAAGAGGGCAAAAAGCGGATCTTGGTTGTTTATGGACGGTTGACAGATGAAAAATAATTAGGTAATGTTGCCTGGGGGCAGGGTTCTTTCCCAATTGAAAAATAGAAAGGGGGACAAATGTCGCATCGCAGTAGAAGGAGTTTGGACAAGTTTCTTTTGTTCAGCGGAGTTGGTGGAGACAGTTTAGCGTCGGCCGTTGCCAAGCGCTTGGATATGGAATTGTCGCCGGTGAAATGGTCGCGCTTTTTGGGAGTTGTTCCCGGCGGAGAAGAGACCAAACCGGAAATTCTTTGCAACGTGGCGGATCGGCATTGCGTGATTGTTTGGTCGGTCGGAAACACCAATGATGAGCTGATGCAGATTTTTCAGCTGGCTCGTGGACTGAAGCGTCAGGGCGAGGCGAGCATGATCACGCTCGTCGCCCCATATTTTCCTTATGCGCGCCAAGACAAGAGTCATGGTCGCAGAGAGCCGGTAACCGCTGAATTGATCGCCGATCTTTTGCTGGCAGCTGGCGTTGATCGAATGGTCTATCTTGATATCCACGCTGAACAGATTGAAGGATTTTTTGGCAAGTCGCGGGTGCGTAGTTTGTGGATGGATAACATTTATCTGGATTATCTCGGAATGCGCTTGCCGGAAATCATGGAAACGCATGGCATTTCTTCTGATTCTGTACGGAATATGCCACCGGACGAGGGCGCAGTCACTCACAATTATCGTCTGGCCAAAGTACTGAAGCATGAACTTGCTGTTCATTTAAAAAAGAGAGATTGGTCAAAGGAGCATTCTGTTACCAGCATGGGTATTGCCGGTGACGTGGTTTCCTGCCTGGTCTATACTCGCGACGATATTTGCGCTTCCGGCGATTCGCTTTTCGCCGCGGCCGCCGAAGCCAAAGCAAAAGGCGCGAAATATGTAATCGCGCTCGTGACACACACGCAAGGCTTCAATAAACCGGGCGAAAAGTCGTTCGTGGAAAAGCTTAGAGATTCAGCCATTGACGAGCTGGTAACCACGAACAGCTTGACTTGGTTCACTGATAAAGTTCTTTCACCTAGTGCGCGATTGAAACAAAATTATGAGAAAATTACCGTGTTGGACATTTCATATTATTTAGCCGTTGTAATCAGACGCATCAATTCAGGTCTGACCATCAGGGAAATGATGAATGAAATCAAGGTTGAGGATCTTTATCGCGAACTTTAAGGAAAACAAGTGAAGACATTCTCATTAGAATGTCTTTTTTTATCCACATAACTTTCAATTTGACAGGAAAGGTTATTCGCATTATACTAATACCAACTGATTAAGTATGGTTTAATTTATGAAATTCTCGACAAGATCAGAATACGGCCTAAGGGCTATTGTTCAGCTGGATAAATCCGCGAAAAAAGCGGTCTCTTTGGCGTCCATTGCCACGCAGGAAGAAATTTCGTTGGCTTATCTGGAGCGCTTATTCGCGCTTTTGAAAAAGGCCGGATTGGTCAAAGCTGATAAAGGCGTCAAGGGCGGTTATTATCTGGCGAAACCGGCAAAACAAATTAACGTTTTACAAATCATTGAAGCGCTGGAAGGCACGGTCGCGCCGTTTGTCTGCGTGGGCGGCCGAGATTTTGAGTGCGCTGGTAATTGCCATATTCATCCGGTTTGGCGAAAATTGTATTCACGCATTACGTCAACGCTTAGTTCAATAAAACTTAACACGCTAATGTAATATGCAATACACGAAAATACTTCTCGATCACTTTAAGAAACCGCATAATCAGGGAAAAATAAAAGACGCTGATGGCGTGGGTGAGGTTGGAAATATCAAGTGCGGCGACATCATGAAAATTTATATTAAGGTTGGAGAAAATAAAAGCAAAGAAAAAATCGTTAAAGATATAAAATTTGAAACACTCGGTTGCGCGGCGGCGATTGCGGCCAGTTCAATGTTAACGGATTTGGCGAAAGGGAAAACTTTTGAACAAGCGCTGGCGATCAGTAAAGATGATATTGTCAAAGGTCTCGGCGAAGTGCCGCCGATCAAATATCATTGTTCAATTTTGGCGGAGGAAGGATTGAAAAAGGCGATTGATGATTATAAATCAAAGAATAAAGTTAAGAGTTGCGTTGAGGATTGTCCGAGGTAAAACATTTAAGCATAGAAACAATGAAGCAATAAAACAATAAACGAAAGAACGCATGAACGGAAGAACAAACTCAAAGGATAAAAACAATCGTACAACCTACAGACCTACAACCTACCAACATCTCGAAGTATTTAACAATTTTAACAAAACACTTAATAACAAATAAAATATGAAAGATAAAGTTCAAAAAATTATTGAGAAAATTCGATCTATGCTACAAATGGACGGCGGAGATATTGAATTAGTCGAGATTACCGACGATTTAACCGTGAAGGTTAGGTTGAAGGGAGCGTGTGGCCATTGTCCGATGTCGCAAATAACTTTGAAAAAGGGCGTGGAAGCGGCGATTAAGAAAGAAATACCGGAGATAAAAGAAGTAGTGGCGATTTAAGGATTGCTTAAGTTGTGTTTAATACATGATTTACTGATTGCTACGTGATCTACTGATGAACAAAAAACTGTTTTACGATCACGCGTAATCTGTACAATCTGTACGTTGATCTGCTTGCCCTGCACTTAATATGGAATATTATAGTACAGGGGAAATCTGTAATATTATGAAGAAGATATATTTAGACAATTCAGCGACAACGCAGGTGGATCCGCGAGTGCTGGAAGCGATGTTGCCTTATTTGAAAGATGAATATGGTAATCCCGGATCTATTCATTCTTTTGGCCAGAAGGCGTTGTCCGCGGTAGATGAAGCGCGCGACAAAGTCGCTAGATTTTTTAATTGTTCCGCGCAGGAAATAATTTTTACCGGTTGCGCTACGGAAAGTAACAATCTAGCGATTTTGGGAACAGTAAATCATTTTTTAAATCAAGAAAAAAAGGTTCACATAATAACTTCTGCGATTGAGCATCCTTCTGTTCTTGAGGTTTTCAAGGCGTTAAAAAACAAAGGACAGGTTGAAGTTGATTTTTGTCCGGTTGATAAATACGGGATTATCAAGATTGAAGCATTGAAAGAATTAATAAAAGACAACACGGTTTTGATTTCAATCATGTACGTGAATAATGAAGTTGGATCCATTCAGCCGATTGCAGAGATTGGAAAGTTAATTAAAGAGGTAAGGGAAAAACGCGGAAAAACAGAATTGCCAATTCGTTTTCATGTTGACGCTGTTCAGGCGATTAACTGCTTGTCCTGTAACGTTGATGAGCTCGGTGCTGATTTTTTAAGTTTTTCCGGACACAAAATTTACGCGCCGAAAGGCGTGGGCGCTCTGTACATTCGTCGTGGAATAAAAATTGAACCACTCATGTATGGCGGGCATTATGAATATAATTTGCGGCCGGGAACATTGAACGTTCCATATATCGTGGCGCTCGGAAAAGCGGTGGAGTTAGCGGCAGAAGACAGGGAAGCAGAGACAAAGAAGTTACAGAAGACAAAAGATAAATTGATAACAAAGATAAGTGAGATTGAGGACATTAGGTTCAATGGTGATCTTGAAAAACAAATTCCCAGTTTGATTAATGTTAGTTTCAAAAAAGCTGAAGGTGAGAGTATTTTAATGATGTTAGACATGGAAGGTATTGCGATTTCAACCGGTTCGGCTTGCTCATCCGGTTCGCTTGAACCGTCGCATGTTTTGACGGCCATGGGCGTTAAACCAGAATGGTCGCACGGCAGTATTCGCATTTCGCTCGGCAGATTTAATACTGAAGATGAAGTTGATTATTTTATTGAGAAGTTGAAAACTATTATTTCAAAGCTTCGCGCCATGGCGCCGTGATTTGTTAATTTAAATGAATGATTAAAGTTAAAAATCGTTGCTCCCATACACCGGCGTATGGGAGCAAGGTATTTGTGTAAAGTTAGTGTTAAAACAAGTTTGAGATTGACAAACAGTTCAATGTTTGATACACTTCATAGTCCGAACGGACGAAAGGAGGGCAAAAATGTATCGTCCGATCATCGCTGTTCTTTTCATTTTCATTGGTTGCTCTTCTTCGCAGGAGAATGTGGTAAAGGAGCATGATTATTTTTACGTTGGAGACTGGAGTTGCACCAGCGAGAAAGAGCCGAGAACTGTTATTTTCGTTTTTAATGGCCTATCTGTTCATCCGAAGGTTGAGCCCGGCTTGAAGGCTGCCTATGAAGAGGCTTCAAGTGTTTCTACTGATTATTTCCTCGATTTAGTTACCAAGACCGATGAACAGCTGAAGTATGCTATGAGACTCAATAAGGCCTTTCAGACAGTCAGTCAAGAAATTGAATTTACTTATCGTGCGCCAAACTGCTCGTTTGATTTTTGGGTGGTTGATCTTGACGGAAGAGAGTGGCAGATCATTGTACCGTACGCGCACAGAACAACTCGTGTGTCATGTCACAGACCGGTTGGTGCTAGTGATTATGATAGATTTGCGTACTGCACAAATGTAAAAGAGTAGATCATAAATCGCGTTTTTATCAAAGCGCGATTTTATATTTTAGTTTGCCGTGAAATATTAACCAGAATTCCAATCGCGGCCATGGAAACAGCCAGCGCTGTGCCGCCGTAACTGATGAAGGGCAGGGGAATGCCGGTCATGGGTAATAGTCCAATCATGGAAGAAATATTGAAAAATGCTTGAAAGATAAGCCAGCTCAAAATTCCTACGACAACTAATCGTCCGAATTCATCAGGCGAATATTTGGCTATTTTAAATCCGCGAATTAAGATGAATAAAAACAGACCAATAATGGCGACGCTCAAAATAAAACCCAGCTCTTCAGCCATAATCGCGAAGATGGAATCGCCGGCCACTTCCGGCAGATAAAGGAATTTTTGTCTACTCAAACCAAAACCGCGGCCCCAAAGTCCGCCTGAACCAACAGCCAGAAATGCTTGGTTGATATGATAGCCGATGCCCTGCGGGTCAAGTTCAGGATGAAGAAAGGTCGTCAGACGAGCGGCGCGGTAGGGTGATTTTAATATAATAAGGTAAATGGCGGTTGCGCCTGATAAAACCATAAGAGCAACGTGCTTGATTTTTGCTCCGGAAGCGAAAAAAACTGAGATGGCCATAAAAATGATGATGGCGAGGGAGCCGGTATCCGGTTGTAATAACATTAGGCCGGAAATAACTCCGAGCAAAAAAATAAAAGGCAAAAATCCGAAATACAAATCCTTAACGCCATAAGTGCCGCGCTTTTCCAGCCAAGTGCATAGATAAAGTAAAAAAGTCAGTTTAACCAGTTCTGATGGTTGAAAAGAAAATCCGAAGATATTGATCCAACTTTTTGATGTTCCGAACTCCGCGCCAATGCCGGGAATAAAGACGATAATGAGAAGAGCAATCGAAAGGAAAAGCAAGGGCAGAATAAATTTTTTCCAGAGTTGGTAATTGATTTTTGAAAAAATAAAAAAGGCGATAATCCCGGGGATAAAGCCATAGAGTAACTGGTGTTTGATAAAATAATAACTGTCGTTGAAGAGTTGATAGCCGAGCGCTGTGCCGGCGGATGACAAGACCACGAGACCGATAGCGCCGAGAGCGATAAAAGCGGAAATCAGAGCATAATCAGGATCATGATAAGTTGCGTTGGAGGAGTGAGAAGTCATGTTAGAGCAAAAGTTTCACGATTTTTTTAAATTGTTCGCCGCGGTCAAATTCATTTTTGAACATACCGAAGCTGGCGCAACCTGGAGAAAGCAAGATGATGTCGCCGGGTAAGCTTAAACTATGGGCGTGTTTTATTGCTTTTTCAAAATTATCATAACGACCGGCGATCAGATGCTCGCCGCCGTGTTTGCATATTTTTTTGTACAGTTCATTGGTGGCTGTGCCTTCAAGCAGGACAACGGCTTTGACTTTTTTGGCAATCGCCCTGGCAAATTCAGTCAAATTCAAATTTTTTGTGGCTCCGCCAGCCAGGAGTATCGTGGGCTTGATCATTGAATTTAACGCTTTAACGCCGGCTACGGGCGTGGTGCTGGTGGTATCGTTGATAAAAGAAATATCATTGATGGTTCGGATCAATTCAAGCCGATGTTCAAGGCCGCTGAAGCTCTCGATTGACGAACGCATTTGTTTTTTTGTTAAACCGAATATTTTTCCAACTGCGAGAGTAGCTGCGATATTTTCCAGGTTATGTTCGCCGGGAATTGATAAGCGCCAACTGGTCGGTACGTCTTTTTTGCCAAATTCAATGAGCTTTGAGTGGATTTCGTTTTTTATATTTTTTGTATAATTATTTTCCGCGTTAATGACGCAAAAATCTCGTTTGGTTTGAAATTGAAAAATAAATTTCTTGTCGCAAATATATTCACGCATGGTTTTGTAGTAATTCAAATGATCGGGGAAAATATTGGTAAAAACAGCAACCTGCGGACTGATTTTTTTTGCCCCGAAACCTTGCAATTGCCAACTGGATAATTCGAGGACAACCAGATCGTTCTTTGTCACTTGATCAATTAACGGCAAGGTTGCTTCACCTTGAATGTTTCCGGCCAAGTAGACTTTTCTTTTATCGTTTTCCCAATTTTCTTTCAAAATTTTCCAAATCAGAGTGGCGGTGGTGCTTTTGCCGCGCGTGCCGGTAATGCCAATGATCGGGCAAGGGCAATATTCAGCGAACAATGATTCATCCATGTCAATGTTTTTTTTGTGTTTGTGAGCGAATTT
>JBBTXH010000148.1:0-6646 GCA_038062385.1 Patescibacteria group bacterium | reverse complement strand
TTCAACTTGCGGGTCAACTTTGGCGCTAATGGATGCGGGCGTGCCAATCAAAAAACCGGTAGCTGGCATTGCCATTGGCCTTGCTTCAAACGATAAGGGCGATTATAAAATCTTAACTGACATTCAAGATTTTGAAGACGGCGAAGGCGCCATGGATTTCAAGATCACGGCGACAAAAGACGGTTTAACCGCCATTCAAATGGACACCAAGACTGATGGCTTAACTCTTGAAATTATTGAGACAGCTTTGACTGAAGGTAAAAAAGCCATTCTGGAAATTTTGGAAAAAATCGCTGAAGTTTTACCGGCGCCAAGAGCTGAACTTTCAAAACACGCGCCGAGAATTGAAACCATTAAAATTCATCCTGATAAAATCAGAATGCTTATCGGACCCGGCGGAAAAGTCATTAATAAAATTATTGATGAAACCGGCGTGGCCATTGACATTGAAGATGACGGCCATGTCTTTATCACTTCAGTTTCCGCTGACGGTATGGCGCGGGCGCTCCAAGCGATCAACGACATTGTGAGAGAAGCTGAAATCGGAGCAATTTATGATGGCACGGTAGTAAAGATTATGGACTTCGGCGCTTTCGTGGAAATTTTCCCCGGCACTGATGGACTTCTGCATATTTCTGAAATCACTGACAAAGAACGCGTCAATGATGTTAATAAATATTTGAAAGAAGGACAAAAAGTTAAAGTTAAAGTCATCAAGGTTGATCCGGATAATGGCAAAATAAGTTTATCCATCAAAAAAGCGTAAATATTCTTGAACATTACGGACGGAATGTAAACACACCGTAGGGACACACACCGTAGGGACACACACCGTAGGGACAGAACAGTGTTCTGTCCCTACGGATGCGGGTACGTGTACACAATTCCGTCCGTTTGTGTTTTAAAATTTAAAACCGCCAAAGCATTGCTTTGGCGGGATTAACACAATTAAGCCATACTCTCATAATAGCTGATTGAAATCGTAACGTGTGATCGCCCGCTTGATACTTCATGTGATTCAGATTGCGTAACGTTAGTAATTTGAGTTGTCTCCTTGGTTGATAGCCAATGATTAATCTTCGTATCTAAACGATCAAGGTCAGTGTCAGCAAATATCTTTATTCCGTACTTCATCTTCCACTCCTTGACCGTCGAACCTCGGATCACAACCGATGGTAAACGGTCTTTCGTTGTTTGAATGGCAACCGACGCTGAACACCAACGCCGATAATTTTATTTCAAACTTTTCGTCTTGCGAACAAACCAACTGCCGCATGGAGAATCAGGCAATTAACCGGATAGACCAAATCTTCGTATTGATTTCTCCAGCGCATTGAAATTACAATTAAATTCAGAACATACGCAAAACTCCAAATATACCACGGCAGAGCGCGTTCTTTCAGTGGATCTTTCCAAACACCGCGCAAGGTCGGCGCAAAAGAAATCGCGACCGCACCTTGAAGAATCAAATTGGCGTATTTGGCAGAACTGAAATACCACCAAACAAATCCAGCGAAAATTCCGATGAGCAAAGCCGCACTATCCCATGTTTCAAGCTTGGACAACTTTCCCTTATACGCGGCAAAGAAAAATGTCGCCAGACAAGCCGCGGAGCTTGCCGCGGGTAGTATGCATTTCACCCAATCATTGCTCATGACCGCGTAACTTGAAACATTGAGCACAGTCAAATACGCCCAAAGTGTCCAGGTCGCTACGTTCGGCTGTGAAGTTCCGTGGATGATTTGTTTATTGTAAATAACAAATGCCACCAATTGCAACAGTCCCGCTATTGCACCAAGCACAATGGTTATATCCACGATTTTCCCTCCTTTTAGGTCAAGTTTTATTGTCAAAGAAATATTAACAAATAATAGCAAAAAACAAACCGCCTGTCAAGCGCAACGTTATTTTCAATTGACAAAAAACAAATCTGCTGTAAACTTCAATCTTGAAGGGGGCGCTGTTCCTTAAAATAATAAAATGGAGGAAAGGTCGTGAATAAACCGGCTAAAATAAAACTAAAATGGATGAAGGAACCCAGGGGCTGGACATTGTTTCTTGGTTACTACGGTTTAGCAATAAAACAAATTGAAGATCGCTTTCATGGAACGATCTCCCTTGTCCAAAAAGATGCGGCCGGAAAAATAAAAGATATCTGGGATGTTTGTGCGGTTTCGGGCTGTGATTTCAAAGACGCAGAGCAACGACTCTTTGAAGAAATGAAAAAAATCGCGCTGGAAAAAATCAAGGAGTTGTCAGTATTTTTGACTGACGACGAGCTGTTAAGTCTTTTCACTGAAAGGAGGGGAATCCATGAAAAAGTCCGCTAAAACAATGTTAGAATGGGAACAATCACAAAGCGGAAACGAAAACAACCTTCATGCCAGACATGGTAAATATGAACTTTGTATTTGGCAAGGAAACATTGATGGAATCAAAACGTTTCAAGGTTGTATCTGCTCTCATACCGGTAATGGTCGCCAACCTTTAGCGGACTTACGCAGTTCTGACCCCCAAACACAGCTGTCTGAAATAAAAAAAACACTCTTAAACAAACTCAAAAAGATCATCGCTTTATGAAATTTATGACGATGGCCAAAGTCCTATCTGACGACGAACTGACAAAAATCGGTTTGAGCCGCGATCATCACAACTGCCCGCGACATGGTTTCAAGCTGTAATCAGTTTTTAACAAAGAAAGGGGGAAATCATGCGAAGGTCAGCTAAATCAAAACCAAAATGGGAGCGCCAGAGAGAAGGTACGATTTTCAGACACTCATTACGTATTGGTAAATATGAACTGGTCATTTGGAATAAAAGATATGCAAAACATTTCGCCAACGGAATCTTTTCATATCATACAGGTAAAGGCCGCCTAGGATTGGACTCTAATCCCCAACCGATAACCGCCACAACTTTAGCAGAAGCAAAGCAACAGTTGTTGTCTATTTTAGATAAAATGATGATAGAAGAGACAAAGGAAATGATTGACGCTAGAACTAGACAATAAAAACTTTCTTCAATCATAATATCGCTTTTAAAAAGCATAGACCATTGCCGCCAACTCAAAGAGTTGGCGGTTTTAATTTTATAATCTTCGGTTAATCCCGATACGTAGTTACCAGTCTCAGTTACCCCAGTTACCGATCCCCGATTACCAGCACCTAGTAATATTTACTTAATGTAATTTATCCGATAAGATATTGTTATGCGCAACTTCTGGATCAAAACTTCTCTTTTCCTGTTCAGCCTGCTGGTTTTCATCGCCGGCATAACTTTTTTATTATTAAATCACCATGATCATCTGGTCAATTTTGTTCCGGCAGAGGCGGAGCTCTATGTAAATGCTGATTCAAACGTGTTCAATAAATTATCTGAAGAAAAAAAATTACTGCTTACAAGCTGGCTGACTAACAAAAGTAGTTTAAACGCTGAAAAATGGCGCACAATCCTTGAAGACGCGAACGCTGAAATCGGGATCTTCAGCATCAATGGCCAAATTTTCGGTTTATTGAAAAAAACAAAACAAACAGCCGCTTTAATAAACAATCAAACTGAAAACATTCAAACCAAGGACAATGTTATCTATTTCCCAAGCTTGAAAATTTCCAATGACAAATTAACCAGCCAAGCGTGGTTTAAAACTGCTTACAAAAAAATCAGCTTCCAACCTCTGCGCCTGTACGCAAAAAATATTTCAGCTTTCAATCTCATGTTGCCTAATATCCCGGGCATGAATAATGAAGCGGTCACCATCCTTGGCAAAATCAAGACGGACAAAATTAAACTCACGGTATTTAGCCAATCTGACGTTGATCTTGGAACCAAGCTTAAAACCAGACTCAAAACAGTTCCGTCTGACACTCAAATCTATTTTCATGGCATTGCCACTAATAAAATCAATCAAGAGTTTGAATACATTGCCGGTAATCTAAGCTTTCATATACTAAAATCAATCAATGGACCGATTGAATATCTGAAAACAACTGCTGACTTTCAAATTTTCGCAGACAAGAGTCTTAATTCACTGGTTGATCTGAACAAAAATATCACCAAGGATTTGGCGATGACCTTTCCTGTTGAAAAACTGAAAGCACTGCCAGACGGAACACTGGCCACGCAATATATAGCTGATCCATCTATCTGGAATTTTGAAACAATCGCGACGGACGCCTTTGCCGGAGAAATATTGCGCGAGCCGCGGCTCGGCTATGACCTATCCATCACAAGCGCAGACAAGTATTACATCATTGAGAGTAAATCCAACAAACCTTCTCTTGCCACTCAACTGAATATCACACCATATTTCAGAAAATGTTCAATGTTTAATAGAAACGGCGAGATATATCTTAACTACAATACTGATAAACTAAGTCCTATCGTCATTATTAATAAAAACCATTCAAAACTGGTCATTTGTCTATACTAGTATAGACAAACATGTGGATAACCCACACTAATCCACAGAGTTATCCACAGTTTAATGAACTGCTTTTTCACCTGATATTGCTTATTATATGTTAAATTTACAGTAAAACAACCGCTATCTATTGACTGATGATTTTTTACATGATATAATAGTTGTGTTAGAGGATTGATCCACGCATCAAACCCTACAAACTGTTCCTTTGCTCTTTCAATCAATCTTTCCAAGTTGAATTTGGGAAAATTCACACTCTTTGGCCTTTGCTCTTCTTACCAGCAAACAACAAAAACAAAAACAAAATTATCGGAGTCCCAATGCGGCTACTCCAAAGAAGGGCAAAACAGCCAATCCACAAGACCTATTTTAGCTTTGTGCTGATAAGGATAACGTCTTCTATAGTTATCTAAGTCAGCCGGCTTTCTCATGGTCACGAGCGCGAGCTCGCCACTTTATTAAATATAATTGGGCGTCAACTCGCGCTTTTCATTTTTAAAAAACACTTTACATGTCATGCTTCGAGGGCCTCAGCATGACAACACACACACCTGTCACCCTGAGGACACTCGAAGGGCGACAGGTAACTAAACCTGTCACTTTGATCCCGGATCGCAAAAACAATCCTGACTGTTGTTTTCTTGCTTTCTTGTTTCACTCGTCTTGCTCGTCTTGCTTTCTTGCTTTAATACCAATAACCTACCAACTTGCTTGGTTTTTAATTTATGCTATACTTGTGAATGAACCAATTTAATCCCCCGATCACTTATCATATCAATACAGTCCTAAATATCATACTAATCTTACTCATCTTACTAATCCTAATAATCCTTAACCCTATGTCGCAAACATTACAAAACTTAACCAAGGCCTTGATCGGCGAATCACAGGCGCGCAATCGCTACACCTATTATGCTTCAGTCGCAAAACAAGAAGGATTTGAACAGATAGCTGCCATTTTTTCAGAAACAGCTGATCAAGAAAAAACTCACGCGAAAAAACTGTTTGAACACATCCAAGAATTAAAAGAAGGCCAAAACGAAATCATGGTAGAAGCCGCTTCGCCAAACGTTTACGGCAAAACAACGGACAACCTGAAAGCCGCGGCTGCCGGAGAACATTACGAATACTCTGAAATGTATCCTGAATTCGCGAAAACAGCACGAGAAGAAGGTTTTCCTGTTATTGCCAATCGTTTATTAGCGATTGCCAAAGCTGAAGAACATCATGAAGAACGATATTTGAAATTGCTGAAACAAGTTGAAAATGGAACTGTTTTTAAAAAAGACATTGAAACGACCTGGGTTTGCCGCGAATGCGGTTATGTCCATGTTGGCAATGAAGCGCCAAAAGCTTGCCCGAACTGCGCTCATCCTCAAGCGTATTTTCAAATAAAAAACGAAGAGTACTAAAATGACAAACCACAGCTCAAAAGTTACACGCAATGAAAAACTGGCTGACAAAACAGTCGGCGTTTGGTTTGAAAAGCCGATTGGTTTTTATTTTAAGCCAGGCCAATTTGTAAATATCACGTTAGCGCAAGATGATGTTAAAATAACTCACTGCATGACCATTGCTTCCGCCCCGCACGAACCGGAACTTCTGGTGGCCGCGCGTTTGACCGGTTCAGCGTATAAAAACATTTTGGAAAAACTGAAACCAGGCGACACGATAGATTTCTCGAAACCGCTCGGCTCGTTTACCTTACAAAAATCAAAATTACCGGCAGTATTTATTGCCGGCGGTATTGGTATAACGCCTTTTCTAAGTATTTTAAAAGACGCTGAAGAAAATAAATCCGCACGTCAATTTGTTTTATTTTATTTCAACAAAGAAAAATCAGGCGCAACTTTTCTTACCGAACTTAGCGCGCTCCAACTACCAAACTACAATTTTATTCCGGTTATGACCGACGACGTTGCTTGGCCGGGAGAACACGGGTATTTAACTGAGACCTTGCTAAAAAAACATCTCAACATTAAACAGGATGATTACTATGTTGTCGGTCCACCGAGAATGGTCAAGGAAAGCGTTGAACTATTAAAAAAATTATCAGTGCCGAACGAACAAATCAAATCCGAAGAATTTATCGGATATAATTAACTGTAAAAAATCAGAGCGTTGTTTACATTTTTACTATTAACACTCTTTTCTAATTCATGGTGATTACGTTGCATTCCACGGGGTCCGGCCGTAAACCACTCCTTCGTCGGGTTCACGGTAAAG
>JBBTXH010000147.1:0-10886 GCA_038062385.1 Patescibacteria group bacterium | reverse complement strand
ATCCCACATCATCGCCGTGGACATGGGCTATGGCCATCAACGCGCCGCTTATCCCCTGCGCAAGCTGTCAATAAACAATGAAGTTTTGAACGCCAATGTTTACAAAGGAATTCCCGAAGCTGATAAAAAAATCTGGCAGAACAGCAGAAAAAGTTATGAATTCATGTCGCGCTTCAAAAAAACTCCGCTGATCGGCGAAATCGTCTGGGATCTTTATGACAAACTTCAGGAAATTCCGCCGTTTTATCCCAAGCAAGATTTATCAGCTCCAACGCTTCAACTGAAAGCGATTTATTCGTTGATTAAAAGAAAAAATTGGGGCAAACATTTATTTGAAACTCTGGCGAAAAAGCCTTTGCCAATCGTCGCTACTTTTTTTATTCCAGCTTTCATGGCTGAAACTTTTAAATATCCGGGAGAAATTTATTGCTTGGCCACTGACTCTGACATCAGCCGCGCTTGGGCGCCGCTCAATCCGTCAAAAAGCAAAATCAAATATTTCGCGCCCAATCACCGCGTCGAGGAACGTTTGAAACTTTACGGCGTCAAAGATGAAAACATTTTTGTCACCGGCTTTCCTCTACCTGAAGAATTAATTGGCGCGAACAATAAAAATGTTTTGCGCAAAGAGTTGGGCTATCGCCTGTTTAATCTTGATCCAAAAAAGGTGTATTTAGGCCGCTTTAAGGAATCAATCGTCCGTCATCTCGGTCAAGCCAATTTCCCGCGCCGAAAACATCATCCTCTGACGATCACTTTTGCCGTGGGCGGCGCTGGCGCTCAAAGAGAACTGGGAATTGAAATCGCCAAGAGCTTAAAAAAACAAATACAACAAAATAAAATTAATCTGATTCTGGTCGCCGGCATTCACAATGAAGTCAGTAAATATTTCCGCAGTGAACTCGTCAAGCTCGGATTGCGCGAACAAATCAATAAACAAATAAAAATAATTTTCAGCCAGACCAAAGAAGATTATTTCAGAAAATTCAATAACTCCTTGAAACATACCGACGTTCTCTGGACTAAACCGAGCGAACTGTCTTTCTATACCGCGCTCGGTCTACCCATTATCATGTCACCCATCATCGGCTCGCAGGAAAAATTCAATCATAATTGGTTGCGCGCCATTGGCTCGGGCGTCAATCAAGAAGATCCAACATGCGCGCATCAATGGTTCTTCGACTGGCTAGACAGCGGCTGGTTCGCGGAAGCAGCCATGAACGGATTTCTTGAGGCCTCCACCTGCGGGGTTGATAATATTAAAAAAATCTTGGCCAACAAAGAAGAAGAAATTAACGCAATAAAAAACATTCTGCATTATTGAAATTTTTCGTAAAATAAACAGTTTAATAAAGACCCCTCAAACTTTTAGCCAAGATGAGTGTTCCTCTCAAGATTAATAATATTATGAATAATGAGCGTTGGTTAAATTATTTCCAGAAGAAATGCGGCTTGAAAAAACATTTCAAAAACGGCTACGAATATTGGCAGGATTTATTTATTGTCAGCCTGACGAATAACTAAAACTTTTATAACCAAGACCGCACCCCACCCCCCAGCACTATTTGCATCGCGCAAGTACTGGGCAAGCCTGCCCCCTCCTCCTGTCACCCTGAGGTACTCGAAGGGCGACGTGGAGGGGGTTTGAGGTGCCCTGACGGGCGGTCGGTTTCGTCGGTCTATCGACTCCCTCAACCTTCTATTTTAAAACAAAAAAAATCAGTCTAATAATCCTGAAATCTATTTATGATTTTTAAATTGACTTTTGTCCAATCGCTCCGAACAAGCTCCATCAAAACTCTTTATCTACTATTAAATTCTCGTTCATATTTATTAAGGCAAACTTTAATAAACGCATTAAATAGCGGGTGCCCGACAATTGGTCTTGATTTAAATTCAGGATGAAATTGCGTGGCCACGAAAAACGGATGTCCGGGCAATTCAATCGCTTCCACCAAACGCCGATCAGGCGACAAGCCGGCAAACATCAATCCTTTTTGTTCCATTAAATCGCGATAATAATTGTTAACTTCATAGCGGTGGCGGTGGCGCTCGGATATTTGTTTTTCGCCATATGCCTGATAACAAATCGAACGCTCGTCGAGAACACAGGGGTAGGCGCCGAGACGCATGGTCGCGCCGTATTTCTTCTGATCAATATTTTGAATTTGGTCAGGCATGATATGAATCACTTGATGACTGGCGCTCGAATTGATTTCTTCAGAAGTCGCGTCCGTTAATCCGCAAACATTCCTGGCAAATTCAATCGTCGCTAATTGCAATCCGTAGCAAAGCCCGAAAAATGGAATTTTATTCTCTCGCAAATAACGAATAGCATTAATTTTTCCTTCCACCCCCCGTCCGCCAAAACCGCCCGGCACAATCACTCCGTCAAACTGTGACAACTCTCTCAGTTTTGAAGCGTCTTCTTCGTAAACTTCTGCGTTCAGCCATTGTATTTCCGTCTTAACATCATTTACGCCGGCCGCGTGTTTGATCGCCTCAATCACAGAAATGTATGAATCCTTTAAAACAAAATCACCGGTTTTAAAATATTTTCCGCAGATACCGATTTTAACTATTTTCTGCGCTGATTTGCTTTTCATCACGAACTCTTTCCATTCCTCAAGTCCGCCGATCTGACGCGGGCTCCAACCGAATTGTTTCAAAATCTTTTCACCCAAATGTTCTGCTTCAAAATTAACCGGAATATCATAAATAGAATCAACGTCCGGCGCGGATATAATATGATCCGGAAACAAACCGCCATTCACGGCAATTTTTTGTTTACGTTCTTTGTCAATCGCTTGCTCGGCGCGGCACAGGACAAAGTCAGCTTGAATGCCGGCGGAATTCAAAGTGCGAATCGCATATTGCGTTGGTTTGGTTTTCATTTCTCCCAATTTTCCCGGCACCGGCAAAAAAGAAACCAAAATAAAAAGCACATCATGAAAATTCTGCATCTTCATCATGCGCGCTGCCTCCAAAAATAACAGGTTTTGATATTCACCGACCGTGCCGCCGATTTCCACCATCATTATTTCAGCGTCGCTCTTCTTGGCCGCGTTATTTATGCGACGAATAATTTCCTCGGGAATATGCGGCACCACCTCCACGCATTTTCCATGATAGCCGAGATTTCTTTCGCGCTCGATTACTGTTTGGTAAACTCGGCCGGTGGTCATGTAGTTATCGGAATATATATTCTGATTTAGAAAGCGTTCATAGTTGCCAATATCTTGATCAGTCTCATCTCCATCCTCTGTGACAAAAACTTCGCCGTGCTCCGTGGGATTCATGGTGCCGGCGTCAATATTGATATATGGGTCAATCTTAATCGCGGAAACGCGATAGCCTTTGCTCTGCAAAATCCGGCCGATGGAAGCAGCGGCCACTCCTTTGCCAACACCGCTCATCACTCCGCCGACCACGAAAATAAACTTGCACATATTGCTACAAATTACAAATCGTACAAATGTTACAAATTACGAATTATACAAATTTTAATTTTTTTTTATTGAAACCCGAAATTCACTTTTGAAACTGGCGCTGATATTCACTCCGATTCTATAATCACCGATCTTCTTTATTGGTTCCGCCAAATCAATTTGTTTTGTTTTTAAATCAATGCCTTTGGCCGCGAGCAATTGAACCAGTTTTTCTTTGGTAAGGCCGGCGAATAACGTTCCACTGTCATCCGCTTTTTCCGCCAACACGATTGATATCGTGCGAAGCCGCGCCGCGATTTCCTCCGGAGTTTTTAATTTTTTATTAACCTGTTTCGATTCAACCTGATTTTCGATATTAGCATATTTCTTTACATTCGCTTCATTGGCCACCACCGCAAATTTCCCCGGCAATAAAAAATTTCTCGCGTAACCTTCTGCGACATTTTTTATTTCTCCTCTGCGGCCTAATGATTCTAAGTGTTTAATCAAGAGAATTTTCATAAAATTTTTACTTATCTTTTTTCAATAATATTTCAATCGCTTTGTCCAATTGCGGATCTTTTTTCTGATCAAAATCTTCTTTGGTGAATTTAACTTCAATGTCCGGTTTAATACCTTCGTCATTAATACTGCGGCCTTTTGGCGTCAACCACTTGGCGATCGTAACTTTGAGTGATGAACCGTCGGAAAGCTTTTTCACTGCTTGCACTGATCCCTTGCCGAAACTCTTTTGCCCGACGATTTTGGCCAAGCCATAATCTTGAAGCGCGCCGGCTACAATTTCCGAGCCGGAAGCACTGCCTTGATTTATCAGAACAACCGTCGGCAGTCCCTTGAAAAATGCGTTTTTCGAACCATTGTAAGCAATCTCCCGACCATCTCCGAATTTCTCTATAAGCACTAAATCAGTTTGCACCCAAGCTGAAGCAATATCAAGCGCCGTATCAAGCAAACCGCCAGGATTGTTCCGTAAGTCCAAGATAATCCCTCTTGGATTTTTCGTTTTTGCCTCTTTGACGATTTGCATAAACAAATCCGTTGTATCAACATTGAAAGCCATTAAATCAATTTTTAAAATCCCATCATCACGAAACTGCCATTTAATACTCTTCAATTCAATTACGTCACGCGTAATCACTACCTCTCTTGGCTCTTCATCACCGCGAACAATAATCAAGGAAACATTTGTTCCTTTCGCTCCGCGAATCATTCGAACAACTTTATCCAAACTCATGCCAGTCACCTGTTTAGCGTCAACACTGAAAATTTTATCGCCGGACATGAGACCGGCTTTTGACGCCGGACTATCCGGCAGAGCTGCCACCACCACAACCACTCCTTCTTTCAATCCGATTTCCGCGCCAATTCCCTCGAACGCGCCGGCGATTTGGTCTTCGAATTCCTTGGCGGTTTGCGGATCAAACAAAACCGTATAAGGATCACCTGCGGCTGACACAAAACCCTTCAAGGCTCCATAGAACATTTCTTTTTCATCCAGTTTTCCTTGATCAACAAAATCGCTCTTCAAAATCGTCCACGCTTGTTCGACCAAACTATTGTCAAACAACTCGGTTAATTTTGTTTCTTTATACAAAGTCGGATTACCCTTAATCGTTATTTTCCCTTCAGAAAATTTTCCTACCGTAAAACCAGAAAGAGAAACAATAAAAATAAAAATTAAAAATATAAAAACATAAAAAACCTTTCCCTTTTTTTTCTTTGTTTTTTTACTTCCTTGCTTCGTTGCTTCTGCGTTAAAGTTATTATTCATAAATTAAATTCGTTCAATTTGCGCGCCAATCTTTTTTAAACGCTCCTCAATTTTTTCATAACCGCGGTCAATCTGATAAATATTGTCAATCAACGTCTCTCCTTGTGCAATCAGTCCGGCCATCACCAAAGCGAAACCGGCTCGCAAATCAGGACTCTCAAGATGTCGGCCGTAAAGAACGCTCGGGCCATTCACAATCACGCGATGAGGATCACACATGATAATATTCGCGCCCATCTGTTTCAATTTATCAGTATAAAACAAACGTCCCTCAAAAATCGTTTCGTGCACCAGACTGATGCCGGTCGCTTGCGTTAAAAGTACGGTAAACGGTTGTTGCAAATCAGTGATAAATCCCGGATATTCGTGAGTGACCACGTCAACCGAGTTCAGCCTTTTCGGTTGAGCCACCTCCACCCAATCATGGCCCAATTTATATTCAATACCCATTTTATCAAACATGCACCAGAGCGCCTCAAGGTGCTCCGGCCGACAATTGGTTACTCTGATCGGATCGCCGCACAACGCGCCTAAAATCGCAAAGCCACCAGCTTCAACTCTGTCCGGAATAACTTCATAAGTACCGGCTGACAATTTGGCCACGCCCTCAATCTGAATGGTGTGCGTGCCGGCGCCTGTAATCTTCGCGCCAACGCTATTCAAATATTCCGCCAGCGCCGGAATTTCCGGTTCGCACGCGCAATTTTTCAAAATCGTTGTTCCTTCGGCCAAAGTCGCGCTCATCATCAACACTTCGGTCGCGGTCACGGAAATTTTTGGAAAAACAAAAGTCATGCCTTTGAGTTTTTTCGCTTTGAAATAATAATCATGATCACTCTCCTCAACCTCTACACCGAATTTTTTGAAGCCGTCAACGAAAATATCAATCGGACGCTCGCCGATGGCGCAACCGCCCGGATGGGGCAAACGCACTTCTCCCCGACGGATAAGTATTGGTCCAATCAGCAAAACTGCCGCGCGAATTTTTTTTACTAATTCAGGATTCAAATTATCGGATAAAATTTTTTCTGTTTTCATGACTACTTGGCCGTCAATCCGTTCAACTTTACTGCCAACTTCAACGCATAATTCCAAAAGCCGATTAACCTCTTCAATGTCAGGCACATTATTTATGGTGATTTCCTCGTCTGAAAGCAATGAAGCGGCGATGATTTTCAAAGCCGCGTTTTTCGCGCCATTAACCCGAATCTCTCCTTTTAGTTTTTGACCTCCTTTTATGATAAATCTTGGCATAAATTGAGTTGTTATTTCGTAAGCCATCTTATCATAAAAATAACAAGCGGGCAAATATTAAAACTATCACTAATTTTCCACAACAAATAAAAAGGCCGTCACAATGGACGGCCTAAAATAAAGTTAAATTAATTACGGTCTAAACGATCCCCGATTTCTTCCGCCCATGGAATTCATAATTTTATTCATCTCCTGACGAATGGCATAAGCCGCGTCTTTATCACCGGCTTCTTCAGCTTGTTCCAACGCTGTTTTCAATTCAGGAAGTAAGCGAGCGCGAGAATGCAAAGCCTCTTCATGCAGACTAATCTTCGGCTTATGATAATGAAATTCATCTTTATGCTTTGAACCCAACAGCTTTTTCCAGAGAGGATCAGGATCTTCTTTCTGAATCTTAAGATCTTCAGGAGTAATGCGCGGCCGAGTCGGCAGACGATCGGTTGATATCTGATCTTCTTTAATTGATAAACGTCCGTTTCTAAACTTCACGCGATCACCGTACTGTTTGGTTTCAACGTCTTCAACCTGAACCCTGCCGCCTCTCGGTTTTGGCGCTTCATCAGTAGTTTCAATAATTCTGGGTCTAGCCGTATGCGGTTGTAATGGCTTATATCCAGAAGTGGGTTTATCGTCCATTTCAGCAAACGCATCATCCGCTCTGTGAGATACAGCAGACCCTGTTCCATATTTTTTTGCTATTTCATCCAGTTCAGCTTCCGTGGCGCGTTCATCAAAATCATGATCCGGCTCAGCGGTTTCAATTCTTTCAACCGTTTCTTCAACTCGTGGATGTTCCACTTTAACTTTTCCAACTTGTTCCGCGACTTTTGGCGCAACTGGTTTTTCTATTTCCGGTTTATCAATTTTTTCAATTACTTTTGCGGTTGTTTTAACTTCAATCGCTCGTTCCGCTGTTTTGCCTGATTCAACGTCAGCTACTCTCATCGCGCCTCTTGGCCTTTCAACCACAACTTCCGCCTCTGGTTGGATAGTTCCAACTGGCGGTTCAATAGTCAGTGGTTTTTCAAAAATTTTGCCTAAATTTTTTTCGGCTAAAAATATCTGCTTATCCAGTTTTGCTTGTAAAGCATTAAATGATTTCAAATCACCGGCTTCTTTCGCGTCTATCAACGCACGCTCAGTTAATAAAATACTTCTCGCTCGACCCTCAACCACTGTCGTCAACATACTTGGATTTTGAATTTTTGATTGAACAAATTTATGCCAATCTTCCTTTAGAACACCGGCTTTAACCAACCCTTGAGCGTCAACAGACACTTCGCCAGAAGTTATTATTTTATGCTCACTGGCCGCATCATATTTAACGTCTTTAATTGCTGGTTTAGAAACAGCTTCAGTTGTTGCTGCAGTTGGAACCTCAACCGGCGGTTCAATTTTCGGCGGTTCTTCAAAAATATTACCATATTTTGCTTCTACGGCAGCAATATCTTTTTCTAAAGATTCCTGTAATAACCTAAATCCTTTCACATCACCAATTTCTTTCGCCCTTAATAGTGCTTGCTCTGTTGAATAAATATTTTGAGCAGAAGCCAAAATCTGCGATCTATGATAACCGACCTCGCCTTTTAATACGCTTGGCTTTACTTCAGACCAAAAACCTTTTTTTAGAACGCCAGCTTTTATCAGCTCATCTTGTCCACCACCCATGATCACTGAAGATTCCACAATTTCCGGCTTTCCAGTTTTCATCTCTTCAACCGTTGACGCTGGTTTCGCATCAATCACTCGACCAACTTTCGGCCGTTCAATCACTTTTGGCGCTTTTGCCGGCTCAATATCAGCCGCTTTCATCGGCGCTTTTGGCTCTTCAACAGTTAACGCAGGTTTTTCCGAAACAACCTCAACCGGCGCTTCAAGTTTCGGCGGTTCACTAAAAACATTTCCATAAAGACTTTCAGCTTTTGCTATTTTTTGATCCAACACTCCTTGCAATAATTTAAATTCCTTTGCGTTGCCGGCTGCTTGGGCTTGATCAAGAGCCTTCTCAATCAAAAATATTTCTCTGGCTCTGGCCATTATCACACTTTGTACTTTAGACGGATCTTTAACAACATCATAACTGATATGCTTCTGCCAATCCGGTCTGAGGACGCCGGCCTTCTCCAATTTATCAAGATTTATAAGACCTTCACTCTCTACTCCTCCTCCTGCTTCGCTGACATGCGCGATGACTCCTCCCTTGCCGGAAGCAGGCAATATCTCGGCTGAAACAGACGGCGCCAAAAACTCCATGATGTGTTTCTGAATAAATCCACTACCCATGCCAACGCCAATCAAAACCGCCATAGCTTGACGCGCTTTTTTCCAGGCAACCGCAGAATATCCTTTTTCCGTTCGTTTATTATCAATCATTTCCTGCGCCTCCTTTATCCCTTTTTCGCAAAACCTAAGTAAAGCCGCTGTTTTTTGTTCGACCTTTTGATCACGTCCCTCCACCGCGCTGACAAATTTTTTCATCTCTCCTTCTCCGGCCTCAGCCGCCATTTGACTTAAAACTTCATTTTGATTCAAAAGCTCCTCAATCTCATCAGTTAAAACCGGATTAAATTTCCAATCCGCAGCCCAGACACCAGCTTCATCAACTTCACCTGCTTTAATGCCTTTCAATTCATCGCTGTTTTTCGGATTAAGCATTTCCATGACCGGCTGTTTGTGACTCTGAATGAAACGATCAACCAATATCTGCAATTCTGGCGTCAGCGCTTCATACTGCTTTTGCAATTTGATCTGTCCAGCACTCCAACCTTGATATTCTTTAGAATTTTTTCGAGCAGTCGCGTCACCGGTCGCGGTTCTCATTTTTTCAAACAAAACAGTTTCCACTAAAAACTTTTGTTTTAAATAATCAGTCAATTTTATTTTCTCCGCTTGTTTAATTTCATCAAACGCGTCCCCCTCGACAATATCTTTGACAGCTTCATTCTCGCCACCCAAAGCTTTCTTGAAACGATTTGCTTTCTCGCGCATGAGCATCAAATACTTAGGGTCTTCTGACGGTTTTTTGCCATCCGCGGCCACGACCGCTTCATAATATTCAATCAATTCATCCAAGCGTTCATTGCTCAAACTCTTCGCCTGTTTTGTTTCCAGTTCAAGTTTCTTTTGTTCATATAAATCTCTGGCTCCAACCTCGCGATCACCAACTTTAACTTTTCTGTTAAAAAATCTTTTAAACTTGGAAAGTCCTTGCTCATCGCTATATTGCTGCAACTCTCCTTCCTGTCCTTTTGACAAAACTTTCGTACCTTTGTTGCGCGCGATCATACTCATCATGTCATATGAACTGATAGTTGAAGCAACGCCACCCAAACCGCGGCCAAGTACTTGCCAAGCAATATATCCGCCTCCTAACGTCGCAGCTATTGCCGGCGCACCAATAACAAAACCAGCACCCATAAGACCTATATTGGTAATCAATCGCGCTCGATTAAATTTTTTAAAGAGTGGGTTATTTTTATAAACATCATAAGCTCGAGCTCCCCAGCCTTTGGCGTCATTAAACGCTTCGGCACGCGAGTCAGCCAATTTTATTTGTTCGCCCATCATTTTTTCCACATTGGCCAACACCGCTTCTGCTCTTTCTTTGCCATAAATTTCATAAGCTTCATCGCGAGCAACCTTCGCTTCAAGATAATTGGTTGAACTAAGCGCGCGTTTCAGCCAACCGGTCACCGTGCCATATTCGCGATTTAATTTAACGTCTTTGTCCGCAAAATCATTGCGTTTTATTTCTAATCGCTTATTCTGCAAAAGTTCTCTTACTTTATCGCGCAACCCTTCGTTTCTGGTAATTAAATTCACAAGCGGGCTATGGTTTTCAGGTAAATGTTTTGAAATATCTTGAATGATTTGTTTTAATATTTCTGCTCCATAAACCTTCCCATCCATCCCTTTTATTTCACCGATCTTTTCAATGGCCTGCGCCAATGATTCAAAATCTTGCGCACCACCAATCAATTCCGCTGCTTCAGACTTTTCTTTTTTTGTATCATCCCGCTCCGTTATGTCACCCTGAGTCGCATCGAAGGGTCGCTCTTCAATTGTTTTTACAAATTTTTCCAATTTGCCTTTTTGAATCGCAAAACCACCCGGATTTTTTTCGGTTTTAACGATTATTGAACCGATTCTTTCAGCTGGGCCAACGATCTCGCCAGCCAACTCCTCGCCTTTTTCAGATTTCCATTTAACCGTTTCTCCGGATTTAAATTCTCCGCCGATTTTTTCACTCTCCATTTCAAGCTCGGCAATTGCTTTTTCATGTGCACTAAGATTGACCTCGGCCGGTTTCTTCGCTTGATAGAGCGCCTCTTCAGCTTGCTCAATCTTTCCGCGCAAAGCTGCTTTTTGCTTTTCATTATCTTTAGCGCGATTAAAATCAAGATGCAGTTCCT
>JBBTXH010000146.1:0-2789 GCA_038062385.1 Patescibacteria group bacterium | reverse complement strand
TGAATTGTACAATTTGGATACGCGTATTGTCAGAATTTTCAGAACTTATGGCCCGAAAATGCTGCTCGATGACGGACAAATGATTCCTGATTTTATTTTGAACGCGCTGGAGAACAAGGATTTGGTGATTAATGGACCAAAAGATTTCCGCACCTCAATGTGCTATGTCAGCGATGTTATTGAAGGCATGATCAAAGTGATGGAATCGTCAATTACTCAACCAATTAATATCGGCAGTACTGATGTTTATAATTTGGTTGACGTGGCCAATAAGATCATTGAAATGACCGGTTCAACTTCAAAGGTTGTGTTCAGCGAAGCGAAACTATTCATGCGCGAGCTGGCTTTACCGAATATTACGAAAATTCGCGATGAGATCGGCTGGGTGCCGCTGGTTACCATTGCTGACGGATTGCAGAAAACAATTGATTTCACCAAAGCGCATAAGAATTTGTTGACGTTTAGTACGGATTTTTAGTATGAAAATCTGCGTCGTCATTCCAGCGTACAATGAAGAACAAAGAATCGGCTCCATGCTTCGAGCGCTTATTGAAGCTAGTTTTGAAGTGATCGCGGTTGACGATGGTTCAACGGACGAGACTTTTCGGGAAATGAAGAAATTACCTGTTAGGGCAATGCGGCACATATTAAATCTCGGCCAAGGAGCAGCTCTCCGAACCGGCACTGAATTGGCCATTGATCTTGGCTATGAAATAATTGTTCACGCAGACGCTGATGGTCAGCATCGTATAGAAGATATTCGAGTCGTAGCTGAAACTTTGAACGATTCGAATTTTGGTGTGGTGATTGGTTCGAGATTTTTAACGAGCGAGCAGGTTTTGCCGTTAAAAAAGAAACTCATTCTTTCTCTGGCAAAAATTTTCAGTCACAAAATTTTGAAACTGCCTTTCAGCGATCCGCAAAGCGGATTACGCGCAATGCGAGCAGAGTTTTATAATCTGCTTCAATGGCAGGAAGATGATTTCGCTCATTGCTCGGAAATTCTGAATTTAATCGCGGAGAAAAATATTCCTTTCAAAGAAATTCCCATCATCGTGAATTATGATCAATACGCGTCTTCGAAATTGATTCGGCCGAAAATAAGAATGGGGTGGAAGATGATGATGGATAAAATATTATAGACGAGCGAGACCCTGCACCACAAATTGTTACACATTTGGGTTCAGGGCTAGCAAGCAAGAATTTAGAGTATGACAGTTTTTCAAGTTTTAATTTTATTGGTGATTGCGATTATTGTTTTGAAGTCATTTCGAAAGTTGCTGAAAAAGGAACTGTCAGTTTGGCTGTTCGCGATTTGGGTTTCTTTTTGGTTATTGGTGGCGGTCGTTGACCTGTTTCCTGTTATCATCAATCGGCTGGCGGATCTGCTTGGTGTTGGTCGAGGAGTTGATTTGATAATTTATGCCAGTATATTAGTTTTGTTTTATTTGGTTTTTCGCATCAATATAAATTTGAACAAAATCAATAAAAATTTTTCCAAAATCGTTAAAGAAGTTTCTTTGCGCAATTCCAAGGAAGGGAAATAAAAATTTATGCAAAAAGTGGCGGTTATTTTGATCAACTACAAAGATTATGCTGAACGATTTCTGTCTGAATGTCGAGATAGCTTGAGGATTCAAAGTTATTTGAAAGAAGATTTTACGGTTTATATTATCGACAATGCTTCAAACGAAAATTCATTAAAATATTTGAAAGAAAGTTATCCTGAAGCAAAAGTTTTTCCACGGAATGATGGTAATTACAGCGCGGCCAACAACCTTGGAATAAAAAAAGCGATTGAAGACGGATTTGAATTGTTTGTTATCGCCAACATGGATACGAAATTTGATCAGAATTGGTTGAAAGAATTGGTCAGCGCCGCTCAGTCTGATGAAAAAATCGGATTGGCGCAATCATTAATCCTGCTTTATCCGAAAAATGAAAAAGAAAAAAATAATCCCAGAATAAATTCTCTGGGAAATTCTTTGCACTATTTGGGGTTTGGGTTTACGGATGGATATGGACGAACTTTGAAGGGGCCCTTCGATGCCACTTCCACCTACGCTACGGCTACGGCGGACGAGCAGGGTGACAAAAATGAAGTGGAAGACATAAAAGGATATGCCAGCGGGTGTTCATTGATTATAAAAAAAGAAGTTTTGGATAAGATTGGATTTTATAATGAGGAGTACTACATGTATCATGATGATATTGAGCTTGGCTGGCGAGCGAAATTGGCTGGTTACAAAATAGCGCTGGCACCGCGTTCAATTGTTTATCACAAATATGAATTTTCCCGCAGTGTGCGTATGTTTTATTACATGGAACGAAATCGTTATTTGGTCATGCTGCATTTCTATCAAGTACCAACACTGATTTTACTTTTGCCAATAATTATGATAATGGATATGGGTATCTGGTTTTTTTCTGTCTTGAATGGACAGGCGGCTACAAAGCTCAAGGTCTGTCAATATTTCTTAAAACTTGATACTTGGAGCAAAATTAAAGCAATTAGACGTGAGGTTAAAAAGTTTCGTAGCTTGAAGGATATTGAAATAATCAATAATTGCGTGGCTGAAATATTGTTTCAGGAGGTGGCTAGTCCGGCGCTGAAATATATTGGAAACCCCTTGTGCCGGTTGTATTTCCGAATGGTTAAAAAACTAATTTCTTGGTAGCTTAGGTGTAAGAGTTGGCATCGTTGTATATAGTTTACTTTATAGGTTCAATGAACGTCCCGACAAATTGGTTTATCGCAGTTCTCCGAAGGGTTACTTTTTGACGCCCTG
>JBBTXH010000145.1:0-3203 GCA_038062385.1 Patescibacteria group bacterium | reverse complement strand
TGATCAAGAGAAACATAGTCGGCTTTATTCGGTATTAGAGTAACAACGAAAGTATCGGATTGTTGACTCGCGCTAGTGTATTTAAAATTATAAATTTGTTTTGTTGAGCCGCTGAACTTTGAAATTAGTTCATCAAAATAACCGGCCGCATGCGTTGAACCGCAGTCAGCCGCCATTTCTGTCAATTGTTTGGCATTATAATCAAAAGCCGTTGTGTTTTTCGAAACTGAAACAGCAACGTTAGCGGTCGAATAAGAAAGCGGTTCAATTGATTTTTCACTGAAGAGCGGAAAAAAATAAATTAACGCCAAAATAATAAACACAATGTTTGTTATTATTGAAATCACGAGAAGAATGTTTTTTTTCATAAGATTTGTTGGTTGTTTTTTGGCAGTCTATTTGTTTAGGTGGCAAATTTTAATATCTTGATAGATCGAAGGTTGATTTTTTTCAGCATAGTTGCACATTCTTGGGAGACTATTGGAAATAATTGTGTAATCAAAAATTGGCGTAAAAAAATAAATTAACGACAAAACAATAAACACAATGTTTATTATTATTGAAATCACGAGAGGAATGTTTTCCTTCATAGTTTAAAATTATTTTTTAGTTATTTTTTCCGCGTCTTGCAGGTTGAGCGATAAAGTTTTGGAAACGCCGTCATCAGCCATAGCCACGCCGTAGAGCACATCAGCCACGTGCATGATCGCGCGATTGTGCGTGATGACAATGAATTGTGATTTGTAGGAAAGCTCCTGAAGAATGGCGCTGAATTTTTGCGAATTGGATTCATCGAGCGCCGCGTCCACCTCGTCCATGACAATGAATGGCGAAGGATTGCTGTCAATAATCGCGCAAATAAGAGCGAGCGAAGTCATAGTTCTCTCTCCGCCGGAGAGAATAGTAATGTGGCTGATCTTTTTGTTCGGCGGCGCGACCATGATTTCAATTCCGGTATTAAGCATTGATGATTGTTCTTCTATTGGAGTTTCTTCATTTAATATTAAGGGTTCTGTTTCGCCATCTTTAATGCCTACCTCCCGGTTCAGGGCTTGCCCAGAACCGATGCCGGGCATCTGGTTTTGGGTTTCACGTTGAATCAATTCCAACTTTGCCTTGCCGCCATTGAATATTTTCAGGAAATATTTGCTGAATGACTTGTTAATTTTTACGAACGATTCATTAAACTGTTTATTGATCACTTCATCCAGTTCTTTAACCACTTTTTCCAAATCATTTAATCCTTTTTCAAGATCAGCCGCTTGGGTGGTTAAAAATTGGTATCGCTCAGCCACTTCTTTGTGTTCAGCCATGATTTCCGGATCAAGGCCGCCGATGAGTTCAAGGTCATGTTTTAATTTACTTATTTCAAACCAAAGTTGATCGGGATTTATCTCGCCATTTGCTGGGTCGGCGATTTGTTCAATCGTTTCTGCGCTTAAATCAAAGTTCACGCCCAGTTCTTGTTTGATTTCTTTTTCCAATTCCTCTTTTTTTGTTTCAATCCTCGCCAGTTGAATATTCAATTCATTGATAAATTGGTTAATCTCATTAAGTTTCATTTGATAACCCTGCATTTCATCCTGCAAACGAAAAACTGTGGAGCGTTTTCTTTCTTCTTCAAGATTGAAGCCGTCTATTTTCTTTCGGCTTAATGAAATTTTTTGTTCAGCCTCATTCATTTGCCGTTCCAGTTCTAGTTTTTTGCTGGTTAAATTCTTCAGGAAACGATCTTGATCAGCCGGATCCACTGCGTTGTCGCTGATTTCAGATTCAATATTTGTTTTTTCTTTCGTCAAATCGCGAGCATCGCTGGTCAGTCCTTTTTGTTTTGTTTCCGCAACTTGAATTTCAATTGAAAGATCGGCGATTGTGCGATTTAATTGTTCTTTCTGCCGAGTTAAATTTTCCAGACGCGATTTTAGAACCGCGATTTCTTTCAATTTCTCTTCTTGCGTGGCCAGTTGTTTGTCTTGATTCAGTCCCTGCCAAGTTAAACTGCCTTTGCGGAGATAACCGCCTCGCATTGAACCGTTTTTTTCAATCAAATCTCCCTCCGAGGTGACGAGCCGGCAACTTCCTGAAACGTTTTTTGCGTTTTCAACGTTATCAACCACCAAAGTGTCGCCGAAAACCAGATTGAAAGCCTTTTTGAATTTTAAATCAAAACTGATTAAGTTCAGACAAAAATTAATCACGCCCGGCTCGCTTAATGTTTTTTGATCGGTTGTGTTGGCAAATACGTTTAGGCGGTTTAGCGGCAAAAAGAGCGCGGTGCCCAGTCTGTTGTCTTTCAAATAATTGATGCAACGCACAGCCACTTGATCGTTTTCAACCACCACAGCGTTCAAGCGGTTGCCGGCGGCCGCGGCCAGAGCCACTTCATAATTTTTTTCCACACTGCCGAGGTCGGCAATGGTTCCAAAAATACCATTAATAAATTTCGCTTGGCGCAGGACAGCTTTCACGGCATCAAGATTGGCGTTTAGCCGGCCGCCATTTTTCAGGCGTGAAAACTCTTCTTCCGCTTGTTGTAGGTTATTCAGATTAACGGTAATTTCGTCATTCAGTTCGTGAACTCGTTTTTCATTGGTTGACAATGTTAGGCGTTTTTCGCTTAACCTCACTTCCAAGTTATTAAGACTTTCTTTTATTTCTGAAAGCCGCGCGGTAATTTCATCTTTTTTGTTTTCCAGCCATGATAAATTCTGCTTGCCGATTTTTGAATATTCCAAACTCATTTTACCGTTGAGAATCGCCAGTTCTTTTAAAAATTCATTTTTTTCAGCCAAAAGCTTGCTGTATTCTTTTTGCAAATTGTTGAAAATGTCTTTTCTGGACTCTTCTTTGGCAATGAGAGACAGTTCGTTTTGCGTTCGGTTCAATTGAGTTTCCAATTCTTGTTTGAGCGCGTCGCGCACGCCGAATTTTTCAGTTTGTTCGGCTTTATCAGCCGTGATCTTGCGCCAAATGTGGCTGTAATATTTTTTTTGCAAATCGCGCAATCCTTTTTCCACTTCTTGACGGCGTTCAAGTTTTTTTATTTGCCGCGTTAATAAACGGAGTCGTGGTTCCAGTTCAGCCACGATTTTATTCGTTTGATCAAGATTTTCTCTTGACCGCCGCAAACGATTGACCGATTGATCGCGTTTAATCTGATATTGTTTGACGCCGGTCGCTTCATCAAAAAATTCTTTTCGTTC
>JBBTXH010000144.1:0-7934 GCA_038062385.1 Patescibacteria group bacterium | reverse complement strand
ACTTTTATTGTCGGCAAAGCGAACGAACTGGCGCGCGCCGCGTCCATGGCCGTGGCGGCAAATCCCGGCCTGACTTATAACCCGCTTTTTATTTATGGCGGCGTCGGCCTGGGCAAAACGCATTTGATGCAGGCGGTCGGCAATACCATCAGAGTTAAATTTCCTGAAAAGAAAATAATTTACGTTACTTGCGAACAATTTACTAATGACTTTATTAATGCCATCTACGACGGCCGCGCTGAACGTTTTAATAATACCTATAGAACCGCGGACGTTCTTTTGATTGACGACATTCAATTTTTAACCGGCAAAGAGGGCACGCAAGAAGCTTTTTTCCACACTTTTAACGACCTACACCAAAGAGATAAGCAGATTATTTTAACATCAGACCGACCTCCAAAAGCCATTGCTACCTTGGAAGATCGCTTGCTTTCACGTTTTGAATGGGGCATGATCGCTGACATTTCCCAGCCAGATCTAGAAACAAGAATCGCTATTTTAGAAGCAAAATGCTTGGAAAAAGAGTTTGAACTTGATCGCGATATTATCCAATATATCACTCTCAATATTCAGAATAATATTCGGGAATTGGAAGGCGCGCTCAATAAAATTATCGCTTACCATCAACTGAATAGAATAGAGCCAACTTTGGAAAATATCAAAAAAATTCTGTTTTCCATTTCTTCCTCAAGCAAAAAAACTGGCGCTGTTTCCGCGCGGCAACTGATTGAAACAGCCAGCGTGTTTTATGAGCTTTCTTTGGACGACCTGCTTGGAAAAAGTCGTGAAAAGCGACTGGCCTTTCCCAGACAAATAATTATGTATTTGCTCCGCGAAGAATTAGCCTGCTCATATCCCATGATCGGCAATGAACTTGGCGGCCGAGATCACACTACCGCCATGCACGCTTATGATAAAATCTCTCGCATCATTGAAAACGATGAAAAAACCAGACAAGAAATAAATCTGCTCAAGCAGAGAATGTATGCGGCGTAGTTATTAGGATAAGGAAGATATGGAAGATTAGAAGGATTAGGATGATATGCGGAATAATTTTTGTTAATAAGATGTGAACAACTTGAAATTTTATGCGCGAAACTCTGTTCACAACATTTTAACAAATCTGTTGATAATAAAAGTTCAAGGTTTTTGAAAAATTCCGCGACTTATCAACAAGATTAAGAAACAGGTTTATCAACAATTACAACGCAATTGAAAAATTCTAAATTTATTTACAATTCACGCTTATCCACCGCAATCCACAGCCTTGTTATTATTACTAATTAAATATATATATATAGTATTTACTAATAACGAACAGTTATGCAACTGACCTGCCTTCAGGAAAACCTTAACTTTGGTTTACAAACAACTGGACATCTAATAAATAAAAATATTAACTTACCTATACTGAATAATGTTTTACTTGAAGCTAAGAACGGTTCCCTTAAATTATCCAGTACAAATTTGGAAATCGGGGTGAGCAGTGTGGTCAGATGCAAAGTGGATAAAGAAGGAACTTTTACAGTTGACGCTCGCCTTCTATCTGAATACATCAGTCTCTTGCCAAACGATCAAGTGGACATCAGTCTTCTAGCCAATGATTTTCTGAAAGTCTCTTGCGCTAATTCAGAAACGAAAATCAAAGGCATAGCCAGCGATGATTTTCCGGTTATTCCTCAAATTGATAAAGCCACGCCTTATAAATTAAAAATAAATGATTTCAAGAAAGCTATTTCGCAAGTTGTTTTCGCGGTTTCAACTTCTGAATCAAGGCCGGAAATCAGCGGCGTCCTCATGAACTTCAACAAACTGGAAAAAAACAAATTGGTCATGGTGGGAACTGATAGTTATCGCTTGGCGGAAAAGAAAATTGATTTGACTGAAAATAAAGACGAGCAAGAAGTTATTGTTCCTTTCAAAACATTGCAGGAAGTGTTGCGCATATTGAATAATTTCAAAGATCAGTCCAATGGAGCTGATCAAGTTGAAATTTATATTGCTGAAAATCAGATTTTATTCACTTGCAATGGCCTTGAGCTTATTTCTCGTCTGCTCGAGGGGCAATATCCTGATTACAAACAAATTATTCCACAGGAGACAAAGACAAAAGTGGTTGGTTCAGTGGCTGAGATAGTCAAAGCTATTAAAAAAGTCGCTCTATTTTCCAAGGCCGGTATTTTTGACATCAATCTGATATTTGAAGCGCAAAAAGGTTTGACGGTGCAATCGGTTAATGCCCAGATCGGCGAAAGTAAATCTGATATTGACGTTGAGTTCACCGGCGAGACCAATGACACGACTTTAAATTTCAGATATTTGCTAGATGGATTGAATAATATTGATGCGGGAGATGCTGAAATCAGCTTGGTTGATAATAATTTACCTTGCATTATCAGAACAAAAAATTCAAATGATTATTTGTATTTGGTCATGCCGATACGGCAATAGGAGAAAACGAGGATGGTTGAGATTGTTGGGATGTTTGAGAAAGTTGTGAAATAAAATAAAAAGTAACAACTGAGTATAAAAAAAGGCTCCAACGTGGTGGAGCTTTTTCAGTTATTGAAACGGCGGAATTTTTTTCTAACTTGGTTTCTTGGAAGAAGAATAACTTCATCGTCTGACGAGACCGACACGCAGAAATCGTTTCTTCTAATTATTCCATGCGGACACTCAAAACAGTCGCTGAAGGTTTTTTTGAAAGCTGTGGCATCGACTAGCCCGTTTAAACATTTTTCCAGAGTAACAAACTTGTTTTTTTTAAAACACCGGCATTTGTCCGACAGGTTTTTCATCGCTCTGCCTCGCGTAAATAAAAGAGGATGTTGAATGACGGATTAGCTGAAGAGGCAAAACGTTCCCTGGTTTTCCTTCCTTCGCGACAGCCAAAGCAGATACTGCGACGATTTTCGTAAGCCGCGGCATTAACATAATCATCGAGGCAATTTTCCAGCAACATAGTGCACCTTTTGACCGGGCAATGATAAGTATCCATCAGACTCATTACCTCTGCGTTCATTTTTGCCTCCTTCTATGTTTTTCTATTCATTTATTTTAGCTGATAATTGTGACAATGTCAATGGCGTGTTGAAAAAAAACGTCCCGCAATATGCGAGTCGTTTTTATATTTTCGTAATAATTAAGCATGGCTTGCCATGGAGTAATGGGAAATTTTCTATTTAAAGGAAAGCTAACCTACTTTATGGTTTACCAAGAACCGAATTGTTTTTTCGCAACTAACGGTTTACCAAGAACCGAACCGCAGTTCTGGTTCTTGGAGCGGGAAACGGGGCTCGAACCCGCGACCTCAACCTTGGCAAGGTTGCGCTCTACCAACTAAGCTACTCCCGCCTACGCTTCCGAGCTTCGGCGGGCAAGCCCGCAAAAGCGATTATTCAAATTACCCTCATCCTCATCCCCTCCCTCATCCTCATTTTTGGTGCCTCGGGCCGGGGTCGAACCGGCATGGCTTATTCAGCCGCAGGATTTTAAGTCCTGTGCGTCTACCAGTTTCGCCACCGAGGCAAGGTCATTTGAATAAACTGAAACGATTATATCAGTTAAATTGAGAAAGTCAAGACAAATTTTTAAAAGAAAAGACCCCAGCAGTGTGACTGCCGAGGTCTTCGAGTGGTCTTGAGGAAGCTTGTTCCCAAAATGTATGTGGGGCTTCCTTTTTGGTCAAGCTCGGTGGCTACGGGGGGAGTTGAACCCCCACGTCCGTGCGGACAGCGGATTTTAAGTCCACAGCGTCTACCAGTTTCGCCACGCAGCCAGTATAGAAAAAATTCCTTTAGTGTACGATATTGAGGCACAAAAGGAGAACTAGTCCGATGTAGACAAGAACAACACCTAGTATCCAGAAATCAGTTGGAACATTAAACAATCTATCCATTAATTTGTCCATCAATTTTTCCGTTTGTAACATCTGTCACCCCTTTTCTGCTTGCCCTGAAGTGATGAGGGTCATCTACTTCAGGGTTGTTGTTTTTCAAAGTACGTCACACTATAGCATGGATGTTCGTGACTGTCAATTCGTCTGCTTTTATATTTTTAAATTTCTATATTTTTATTTAATTTTAGACAAGATATAATAAGCAATGGCGCTGAAAGCTGTTGTTACGTTTAAACTGTTTTTCTGTCCGAGCATTGGCAAGTGAATCACTTTATCGCATTGTCTTTGTACGGACAGGGATAGTCCTTTGACTTCATTTCCCAGAATAATGGCAACTTTTTCTGATGGATTCCATGAACGATAATCAATGCTTTTATGTTCATTCAACTCAAGACCAATGATTTCATAACCGGCCTTTTTTAATCTTTTTATTGCCAATGAAATGGTCGTTATTTTATCCCAAACAACTGAATTTTCTGCGCCCAATGAAGTTTTCGCCAAGCGAATTGGTTGAGTTTTTGGCGTGGCGGTTAAGCCGACTAAAATCAATTTTTCCGCTCCGATAGCATCGCAGATTCTGAAGATTGAACCGACATTGTATAAACTTCGGATATTATCGGCAATAACAACGATATTTGGTTTTTTCATATTTCTAGAGTAAAATGTAAGAGATAATTAATATTGAAAATATATGAAGGAAATTTCAGAGAAAGCCATTGATCAAGCGGACAATTCGTTTGAGCTGGGGAAAAATTTTGATAAACTGAATGAGGCGGAAGTGGCCGGCAGTATTGTCACTGCAAAATTGTTTGAAAGCGGGCAAGCGGGCGAAGAAACGGTGGTAAAAAAGATTAAAGAAATAAAAACCGGACATTTAAAGGATAGCGCACTTTTTCGAATCGCCAAATTATATTACGAACATAAAAACGATCTTCAAACCGCGTTGAATACGGCAAATGAAATTCAGAGTCAAGATGAAAGAGCAAGATGTTTGGTACAGTTGGCGGTGGCTGTTATTCATAAGGAGGGAAATCCGGAGTCAGCTGATAAAATAATAGAACAAATTACTGAAGATAACAAAGAATACAAGAATTATTACGAAAAAGTGAAAAAAGAATATCTTGGAAAGCAGATGAAATAATTTTTTATGAAGGAGTTTGATAATGATCTGTTTAAGGCGAAAGAACAAGCGTCATCACAACCGCCAAAAACAAAAAAAGGAATTGGCGAGACGGTGGCGGCTCATTTTAGTGAAAGAATATTTTCCAAAAAAGAAAAAAAACAAAAAACAGACAGTTTGGATGATGTTGGCAAAATTTTTTTGCAACAAGGATGTACGAAGGATCAGTGGAACGATAAATATCATGTCATGCGGCGCTTGTTTGAGATTTTCGGGAGCGATTTTGATTGGGACAGTTTCTTGAGTAAAGAAGTAATTTGGGAAGATAAAAAAATAGTGGAAAAAGCACCCATTCATCACGTTGAGCTTGGTTTCATTGAAGGAATGCTGTTTGAGTTGTCGGACTTCATGGCGCCAGAAGAGTTGATAAAGTTTGTCAACACATTAAACAAAGAAGATATTGTCGACTTTGCTAAAGATTTGCGTGCCAAAGGGAAACCAATAATTGTAGAAAGATTGGAAAAAAAAGAGGCGACCAAATTTGAGATTGATGAAGGCGCTCAATTCTGGAAGTTTAGTGATACGCAATCATTGAACATGGACGAATATTTGCAACATTGCGCTGATAAAACTGAATCATCAGGCAGATTGTTGGTGCACGTAACTAAAGGGGGTCTTTTTAAAATGTTGCTTGGTAATCCAAAATTAATTTCCTCCGTATTGATACATTTGAGAGAAGATGAACAGATGAAACAGGTGAGCGAGGAGCTGGATAAAAGGGTTGGTGACTATTATGAGCAGACGCATAGTCTTTCTCTTGGGGTTCATTTTTCATACGATAATCGGGTAGTTTATCCTGAAGGAAAATACGCAGTCGTCTTTGTGTCTGAAGCGTTGTTCAATAACTATGCCTTTGCGCAAACCAGTGGAGATGAGGATATTACGATAGCCGGTAAAAGTAATGATTATTTTAATGATACTTCGCATGAAATAGATATTTTGAAATATGGGTTTTTCTTGGTACCGGAGAGAGATAAAGCCATCGTGGATCGAGAATTTGAAAAAAATCCAACCTCAAGAAAACCGAGAATTTTTTTCTATACTGGTTCGTTGGCAGATGGAATACAGCAATTGCGAACACGCATAGGAACGGCGGAAGAAAAAACAAAATTAAGGAAAAAACCATTATTTCAAAGAGGCCTGAATTTGAATTTTTCTCAAGGTATCGATCAAAACAAATCAACAAACGCACAGGCGAGATTTTCCGAAGCACTGCAAATGGTTGCGGAAGCCCAAGAAAAGGGGGAAAGTTTTTATCCTGGAATCGGCAAGTTTAATTATTGGCATGGTTCAGGTAATGGTCAAGGAGTTTATTTTTCAGTTTAATATATGTCCGAACAAGACAACCGAATAATCTCTTCGCACCTTGATACCAATGAAAAAACTTTGGACATGACTTTGCGTCCGAAAAATTTGGCGGAATTTATCGGGCAGAATGAAATCAAGGACAACTTGGCGATATTTTTGGAAGCCGCGAAGCGCCGTGGCGAGCCGATTGAACATGTTTTGCTGTATGGGCCACCTGGCCTCGGAAAAACCACCCTGGCGCATATTATCGCTTCTGAAGTGGGAGCGAATATGAAAGTGACAACCGGCCCTGCGATCGAAAAGAGCGGCGACCTGGCGGCGATTTTAACAAACCTTGAACCGGGAGATGTTTTGTTCATTGACGAAATTCATCGTTTGAATAGAACGATTGAAGAAATTTTATATTCAGCCATGGAAGACTTTGTTTTGGATATTGTCATTGGCAAAGGGCCGTCAGCCAAGACACTGCGTTTGGATTTGCCGCATTTTACGCTAATCGGAGCGACCACGAAAATTTCCAGATTATCAGCCCCGCTTCGCGATCGTTTTGGCAATACATATCATCTTGAATTTTATCAGGACAAAGACATAGATCAGATTATAACGCGATCGGCGAAAATTTTGAACGTTGAATTTGTTGAGCCGTGTTCCATGGAAATCGCCAAACGCAGCCGCCGGACACCGCGCGTTGCCAATCGTTTATTGAAAAGAGTTCGTGACTTCGCTGAAGTGAAAAACAATGGGAAAATAAATCGAGACATTATTGATCAAACGTTAAAAATGTTGAACATTGATGAATACGGTTTGGATCAGATTGATCGCCGCATTTTAACAACGATTATAGAAAAGTTTAATGGCGGTCCGGTTGGACTCAATACGATTTCAGCGGCCACGTCTGAAGAAATGGACGCGATTGAAGATGTGTATGAACCATTTCTCTTGCAACTCGGCTTTATCAATCGGACAAATCGTGGTAGAATGGTAACAAGCGAAGCTTATCGTCATCTCGGAATAAAAAAAGAGCAAGGTTTATTCTAACCTCCAACCTCCATTATTTATGGAAATATCCCTGTCAATCTTATTGTTCGTTTACTTGCTGTACATAGCCATGTTTTTATTTTTCAGTTTTTTTAATTTGTATCACATGCTGAAATACGGCTTTGTCAGTTTTTGGGCGTACGTCATTACTCTCGGATATATTATAGCCACTGCTTTGGCTTTGTTTGTTTCGTATTATTATATCGCCCAAGTTGACTGGTCGGCGCCGCTTGATCTTTTTGGTAATTCGGGATTATGAAGAAGCACAAAGCACAAAACTCAAAGCTCAAATAAAGCACCAAATTAAAAATACAAAATTAAAAACTAACCATGACCGCGAGGAGTTTTGAATTTGAAATTTGGGTTTTAAATTTTATATTTTTAATTTTATTTTCCGCCAGAGGCGGATCCGCCCCTGGCGGAGGATTTAGTGCTTTGAATTTTGTGCTAAATTTGTAATTTGTAACATTTGTACGATTTGTCCGCCAGTCGCCAAAGGACGACCTGCCT
>JBBTXH010000143.1:1198-4686 GCA_038062385.1 Patescibacteria group bacterium | reverse complement strand
CTTCTCCCACAGAATAAGAAACCACCACCTTATCGCCTTTTTTCGCCTGGAACGCGCTCATGACTTCAATGTCTCCGATACCGCTAAACACAAATTCCTTGCCCTTAAAATCACCAGCCAAACCTTTCAGTTTCAAATTCTGCTGAATCGCCGTGGATCCATCTTCGCGTGTTACCTTTTTCTCTTCCAAAACTTCAATAACTTTCGCCTCAAAATTTTGATCTTTAATCGCCTGTTCTGTCCCTTCAGTCTGGATTTCTCCAGCAAATACAAAATTTGGCGCAATCGCTATAATCAATAAAAATACTATCAAAGCCTTTTTCATAATGTTCGTGTATCGTATACGTGTGTCGTATATCGTGTAGCGTGTAGCGCATAACGACAAAAGTATAACAAAAATTTAACCGCTTGACAAACCGTTTCTCCTCGGTTAAACTCTTAAAGATTCAACCAATGAAAGGGGGTTGAGATGAATTCAGGCACATTACACCTAAACGACTTGCTGATTACCCTGCCGGTTTTAACTCACAAGCCGGGTGATCTTATTATCGCTGAACCGAGAAAAATTTGTCTCAATTTCTTTCATTCCGCTCCGCGCGTTTATTGGATTATAAACAACACGGAGCAAGAAGTGGAACGCGGCGGACACTGCCATCCGCAAGGCGGTAAAAGGGAAATCATGATTTGCCTATCCGGCCTTGCCAATGTTGAATTGCATTGTCTGCAATTCTGCACTCACGTTACTCTTGACTCTCCGAAGCAAGGTTTGCTCGTTCCCAATATGCTCTGGCACAAAGTGCGACTGGCGCCCGGCGCTATCCTGCTCAGCATTGCTTCAACCGAACGATCATCGGACGAATGTATAGACAAGATGCCCTGCAATTGCCCTCAATAAAAAAACAAAAAGACCACGCTCCAACGCTTGGTCTTTTTCATTCACTCATTTACTTTTTATAAAATTTATTTCCACTACAGCAAAATGTTCAATTCAATTTGGCTCGGGGACAGGGATTCGAACCCCGATAGCCAGGACCAAAACCTGGAGTCCTACCATTAGACGATCCCCGAATAAGACAAACTCAAAATTCAAAATCCGAAACCCAAATAAAATTCCAAATTAAAAATTCAAACAAATCACTAGACCGACTACCCTACTTCACCCCGCCAACGGCGGAGCAAGTCAGACAATCACCGAACAATTTAAATTCAAACAGACTACTGATATACTATCTAATATAACAAAAAAAGTCAAACGTCGCGGATGCGAATAATTGACACACAAAATAATCCGTGCTATTATCTCAAATAACAGAAAAACCAAACATATGACTATAACCAAAAAAATCAAAGACCAACTGATCAAGGCGCTTTCAGGAAAAGATTCAGTTCCCCGCGGACTGTTTGAGTTAAATCAATATTTTATACATAACGAACCAATAAACTTCAGGCAAGAAAAAGGAGAGGACGGAAACATCATTGCTGTCAGTAACAATTTTAAATATGGTTCTATTATAACTTCAGCAAAGACACTGGAGCAGCTGGATGAAAATATTAAAGATGCTATTTTAACCTCTTTTGATATTCCTTCTTCGTTCGCTAAGGAAGCCGCAATATGTAAGGTTGGTGACAAGCAGGGAGAATATGCCATCGCTTAGCGAATTACCTGGTGAAATAAAACGCCGAAAATTTATCCGGGCTTTGCAACGGCTCGGATTTATTATTGACAAAGCAGGAGGTGCCGGCAGTCACTACAAAGCCACTTGGCCGAAAACGCAAAAAACAATAACAATGCAATTCAACCTGAGAAAAGATGTTTTGTATTATTTATTAAAAGAAATTGAATCATATAGCGGTATTACCTGGGACGACATCAAGGAACAACTCTAATTGATTTTAAGCTGGTTAAATAGTTATTATGTCTGAAAATGTAATCTTAAGATTCGACAATGTAACCTTTGAATATGAAGAAAGAAAACCTGTATTGGACGAGGTGTGTTTTAGCGTGCGTAAAGGCGCAAAGATAACATTAATGGGACAGAACGGATCCGGCAAAAGCACGATTTTCAAACTAACCACCGGCGAACTCAAATCAACCGAAGGCAATGTTTCCCTTTCCGATAACGCCACCATTGCCATTGCCAGCCAGATGCTTGATAAAAAAGACGCGGATTTAACCGTTGAACAATATTTCAGCAAGGCCTTCAAGCCTGTTCCCGGAAATATCAGAAGCCAAATCAGCAAGGTCATGAACGCGGTCAATCTCGATGTTCCGATTAGTCTCAAGGTCGGCATGCTGTCCGGCGGGCAACAAGCGAGAATTTTATTGGCCTACGCGCTCATTCAGAATCCGGATATTTTGCTTTTGGATGAGCCAACGAATAATTTGGACAAAGCGGGCATTGATCATTTGATTGAATTTCTGGTCATGTACGACAAAACCGTAATGGTCATTTCTCATGACGCTGATTTTTTGAATTGTTTTACCGAAGGCGTTGTTTATCTCGACGGCCACACGAAAAAAACAGAAACTTATGTCGGAGATTACTTTTCCGTGGTGGAAGAAATTGACAGGAGAATCGAACGAGAAATAAAAAAGAACGCTCAACTGGAAAAAGAAATCCAAGACAACAAAGACAAAGTGAATTTCTTCGCCCACAAAGGAGGAAAAATGCGTCGGCTGGCGAAAAAATTAAAAGACGATGTTGAAGAGCTGGAAGAAAATAAAGTTGACGTTCGCCGAGAAGACAAAACCATTCGAGACTTCACTATCCCCGCTCAAGGAATTGTCGGCAATGTGGTTACCATCAAATCAATAAAAATAATAAAAAATCACGAACCAATAACAAAAGAAGTTGATGTTTTGTTAAGACAGCGAGATCGTCTGTTGATTTCCGGACCGAATGGTATTGGCAAAAGCACTTTATTGCGAACACTGGTAAATCAAACGAGCGAAGGCGTCAATATCCTTGAAGGCACTCGCGTCGGCTATTACAGCCAAGATTTTGCCACGCTTGATTATGAGCAAACGGTTTTTGATTCTCTAAAAAGCGCTCTTACTCCCGGAACCGATATTCAGGACATGCGTTCCATTGCCGCAGGCTTTCTCATTTCCGGCGAACTCATGGGACTAAAAATTTCTCATTTATCAGAGGGCCAAAAAGGATTGCTGTCTTTCGCGCGACTAGTACTCATGAAACCAGGATTATTGGTTTTGGACGAGCCGACCAATCATATCAACTTTCGCCATTTGCCGGTGATTGCCAAAGCCATAAACGCTTATGACGGCGCGTTAATTTTAATCAGCCACATGCCTGATTTTGTTAAAGAAATAAAATTTGACCAGGAGCTTGATTTGGGCAAATTTTAACAAAAACTCCAGCGCTCTTGATTTTTTTTTGAAGTTATGTTATGTTATGTTTTATTAAAATTTTTTAGTATAGCATAATGAAGTTCTAGTCAGAGAAAGACACCGTCTCAGATGACTAGAG
>JBBTXH010000143.1:0-1188 GCA_038062385.1 Patescibacteria group bacterium | reverse complement strand
AACTTAAATAATTAAACATTAAGTATGGGAAATTTTAAGCGAGACGGTAAACGGCCAGGTGGCGGTTTTAGCCGTAAATTCAGCAACAATTCCTTTAGCGACAGAGATGAAGGCCGTCCAGCTATGCACAGCGCAACCTGCAGTGAATGCGGGGTCAGCTGTGAATTGCCGTTCAGACCAAGCGGAGACAGACCGGTCTTCTGCAGTGACTGCTTCGGCAAGCAAAAAGGTGGCGATGAGCGACCAACCAGATTCAACAGCGATCGACACGAAAGACCAAGCTTTGGCGACAGACGTGAAAGATCAAATTTTGGCGATAAGCCGAGATATGATGCTGTTTGCGATAAATGCGGTCAATCATGCCAATTGCCATTCAGACCAAGAGAAGGCAAACCTGTATTTTGCCGCGACTGTTTCGGCAAGGGCAACGAAAACTCCAGCAAGGATTCAGGCAATGTGGCCGAGCAATTAACAATGCTTAATTCCAAAATTGATAAACTTATCAGGATATTGACTCCAAACGCTCCGGTTGAAAAAGAAAAAAACGAAAAGCCGATTCCCGCTGTTAAAACAGGGGAAATCAAGAAAGTGGAAATCGCCGAAGAAACTGCCAAGGATAAAAAAACTAAGGCAAAAACTGCGACGAAAAAAACTTCAGAAAAAAAGAAAAAGTAAAACTAAAATAAAACTCCGGCCTTGCGGCCGGAGTTTTATTTTTCTGATAAATTTATTCGCGAGTAACTCCGACTGCGCGAGGTCCTTTGTCAGATTGCTCCATTTCGAAGCTGACAGCGTCGCCGGCTTTCAATTCAGAAAATTGAACGCCTTGGAGGCCGGACTCGTGGAAAAAAACATCCTTTGAGCCGTCTTCAGGAGTGATGAAGCCAAAATGCTTTTCAGCAATTAAGGTTTTGATTGTACCCTTCATAGTATAAATAATGTTTAGTGAATAATTACAAAATGGTAGAAGCCCGACCAATTTTCTAAACGAATTTTGTAGATCTTCAGTATACTCCTATTTATCAGGTTTGTCAACAACAAATTTGAAACTGGCTTATTTAACGACAATTCCGCCAAACTATTTTTTATTCCGTCAATTCATGATAAAATATACTTAGTTTACCATTAAACAATATCTACCCGTAACTCTATGCCTAATCACAACCAAAAAGCGTACATTATCGCCGT
>JBBTXH010000142.1:7710-22003 GCA_038062385.1 Patescibacteria group bacterium | reverse complement strand
GATCAGCGATATTTCCTGGATGAACGCAATCCAAACAACTGTGAAGCGCAATGGCTGCGATTTTCATGGCCACTCCATTGCCGCAACCAAGGCTTCCTTCTTTCGCCAAAGCCGGCTGCCAAGACGCTTTGCCTCTCTCGCCTTCGCTGTCAAACCATTCTTTAATTTCCCTGAACGCACTTTTTGTTGATCTGCCCCAACCGTTTTGACAACGTTCAAATTCCTTAACTTGTTCATTGACCGTGTCTTCAAATTTGTAACAACGCATTCTGATCAATGACCTGACAATGGCCGCGGTTAGCTGCCAATCATCAGTCGTATCGCCAGCCTTGTAATTGCTGATGCTTTTCAGATTGCGCTGTTTGGCGTCCATAAATCCGACAACACCCTTAGCGTCGGTTATTGCCAAAAATTCCTCATGCATCATTGTTTCCACCGGCATACCCATGGCATCGCCGATCGCGCAACCGAGAAATGTTCCTTGAATTTTTGAGAGTATTGTTGGTGGCATTTTTCACTCCTTGGTTATCGGGTGTCGGTAATCGGTAACTGGGGTAATTGAGATTGTTGTATGTAAACAATCGTTAGTATCCCAACTTTCTCAATAATCCCAATCATCATTTACCTTGAGCAATCGATCAAGCATTGTCTCGCGATCAGGAAGAAAAAACCTTTTTTCGTCCATGATTACCCTCCTCTCTCTTGTGTTGCCAAAATCACGTACAACCAGACGCCGCAGAGTTTAGTGGAGTTTAATCCAATCGGTCGGTCAGCGACTACTTTCCTCTGGATGCTCTCCCTCTCTTGAACGCCGCTTGCACGTCCCGGTCGTGCCTCTCTCCACACTTAAAGCCCTCCGCGAAGATCGTGGTGAGCAGGTCGGAGACGAACGGGATATTATCGTTAAGCGCGTTGAGTCCGAGCAGAGCCTCGAAAACATCGTTCATAGAACCACCGGAGACAGCGTTTTCCCAGTCCTCCGGCACCTTGAACAAGTTAGTGACCGTTATCTTGATACCGGTATGGTACAAGTCGATGAAAGCTTCGCAGCTTTCGGCTGACTTGCCGCTCGTCATGATGAAGCAGGTCGTGTCACCAACCTCTTTCCCGTGATGCTCTACGAAACGAACGAATGCGTACGTCATTGTCTTTCCTCCTGTGTCTGTCGCTGAATTGCGACTTATCACTGTAGCAACTTGCGTCACACCTGTCAAGCAGTTCGTTTAATTTAAGCAAATAAAAATTCCCGGATAAATGTATCCGAGAATTTGCAATCAAGGTTAATCAGTAGATCACGTAAAAATCAGTAAATCACGTATTAATTACACCCAAGATAATCTTACCTACAACGTGATTTCCTGAATCCCCGGCAAACCCAGTTCCTCTCTCGTCAAATTCAAAGTGCCGCGACGTTTGTACGCGCCTTTCAGCGCCCGCTCCGCCAACTTCTTCACGACTTCAACGGAAACATCTGCGACCAACGGCAATGAATCCAGTTGACTGAACTCGCCATCAGGATTAAATCCCTGTTGAATCAAACGAACCATCACTGTGTCAACAGTACGATAACCGGCTCCAAGCTGTTCCTCGTCAGTTCCGGCAACTCCGTTTCCATCATCCGGTCGGCTGTCAATGATTTCTTGCGGCACTTCCAGCCGCCGCGCGATCTCATACAGTTCAAGACCTTTCATCACTTTCTGAATCATTCCATAATCACCAACATCGCCATTGATCGTCCAAAAAGCCATCCAGAATTCTGAAAGATTGTCCGTTGAAAGCACCATGCCCTCCACCATGCGCGCCACGTGATAAGTGCCGAGCATCATGCGGAGCCGCGCTTTGATATTTCCCTGCGCCACTTTCTTTGAGAACTCAAAATTGCGCAAAGCTTTTTCGCCGCCGGTTCTCTCCAACAAAAATCGGATTTGCTGATCGAGATTCGGCACGATCGTGGCGCGCGAAGCATTGATATACTCGCCCATGATCACACTGAAAAGACATGAGAAATCAATCGGAATTTCTTCAGCCTTAAATTTCTGAATAGCCATCCGACCGAGCCGTTCAGCGTCAGGATTGGAATTGCACGGCATGATCAGTCCGACTGAAGTCAAGGCATATCCTTCTGTTTTCGCCAGTTGAATCGTCCTGTCCGCTAAACCAAGCGTCACCGCGCTGTCCAATCCACCCGAAGATCCGGTTATTAAATAATGAAGATCATTGCTTCGGCAATAGTTGAATGCGCACGTGCTGGCATTAACAATGACTTTATCGCACTCTTCGTCAGTTAGTTTGTACATGGCTTTTCCTCCTTGTTTTACTTGTCTCGCTCGCTTGCCCTGAACCCAAATGTGTAACAATTTGTGGTGCAGGGTCTTGCTTGCCTGCCCGCCGAAGCCCTAGCGCAGGCGGGTCTTGCTTGTCTTGCTTGTGCTTCTCGATACAATCTGTTTTTTTCAATATAAAGTTCAACCTCAGGCAAAACCAATTCATCAATCGGCAGATCTGCTTTTATTCTCCGGCGGATTTCCGTGCTTGAACCGAAAAAATCCAAATCCAACAAGACACTGTTCGGCGGAAAATCTTTGGCATTATAAATTCCCTTCTCACGAGTCATCACCACGAACTTGCAACCTTGCCACAATTCTTGACCGCGCTCCCAATGCAATTGAATTTCCGATTGATTGTTTTCTCCGCCCGCGACAAGATCCATGCCGACCGCGTGCCAAATATTATCCCCGTATTTTTCTTTCATCCTTTTATCAATATCATAAGTTCTGGCAAATTCACCGCTCTTGATATCACTCAAATCAAGCGTGACATTTTTAATATTACCAAAGTTCAGTTTAATCAAAAGCGCTCTATCTTCATCGGAAATAATATGGCTTGTTTCCTTGTCCGGCCGATTGCCGCAAGGCAGTACCACGACTTCATCAAATTGTAGCGCCAATGCTTCAGCAAGTTTTCTATGGTGCAATCCCGGCGGATTAAAACTGCCGCCGAAGATTACCACTCTTTTTTCTTTCATATTACTTTCCTCCTTTTGGTCGTGTAGCGTGTATCGTATATCGTGTATCGCAGTTAATCAGCACATCATGTAATAATCAAGTAGATCTGTATTAATAACTGTCTGCCAAAAGCTAATTTTTAATTGTCAAATAACTATTTCTCAATAAAATCAATAAAAAATTACGAACTTTATTGAGAAGGGAATTTTATTTGAAAAATTCCCTTAAAATATTAATCGACTACTTCAACTCCGGCAGCAATCAGTTTTTCCATCATCGCTTTTTCAGTGTGCGGAAAAACCGAACCGGTCAGCGATTTGATTACCGTAACCTTGAAACCAAGTTTAACCGCTTCCAATGCTGATTCACCAACGCAGAAGTCAAAGGCCAATCCCACGAAAATGATTTCAATGATTCCACGATCCTTCAGGTATTGCGCAAGGGTCAGTTTGGTTTCAACAGAACCATACATGAAAAGCGCCATCATTGAAGAATACGGATGCGTATGCCGATCATATCCCTTGCGAAAGATTGCATGGAACAGATCCACCCGCAGACCCGGGAGCGGTTCACATTCCCACGTGCCTGACATGCCATGGTCAATCCAGCAATAAACATCCATGCCATTAACAATAATCCGATCATTTGGCTTAACATTCGGATAGGTAGAGGCCAAGTATAAATTTCCTGGAAGATGCTCTTCGTATGAGCCGACCTTAGCCGCAAAATTTTCTCCGCGCCAACCTTCGATCATCAGTTTGTTGATACCAGGAATAATTTCCATGGCGCCGGGCACTGCCAAGCCGCCGCCCGGTCCGAACGCACCGTGCATGTCAATGACTCCCAATGCTCGCATGTTCTCCTCTCCTCCTATGTCCTCCGTAGTTTCAACGGAGGAGGATTTCTTGTCATGGCGTTAATGTAATAATTACATTATCCCGGTCTTCACTATCAAACTCCATCTTCGACCAGCCGGCAACAATATAACGCTTCCTTAATTCTTCCAGTACTTTACTTCTTTCTGTGTCAGTCATATTACGCTTTGAATAAGTCTCAAGGCCAAAAACGTTAGTACCGCCTGAATCAAATTTACGCAACTTCTCATCAATTTCATTTTCAAAAGCGTCAACGCGCTTCGTATCCTCACTGGTCAACGTTGTAATTTTCGGTCCAAGCGCCATTTAGCACCTCCTTGGTTCGCCGTAATTATAATGTAGGCGACCTTTCCTCATACACCAGAGGAAGTATATATTTACCTCCGGCATTACTTTTTGTCAAGCGCTTCGTCTCTCAAAAATCGCAGTGTTTTTATTCGCCCGTCTTTCACGGCCGCGACCTTGCGATCGTGAATGAGCCAAGAAAAATACCATTTCATATCGCCATAAAATCCTTGATCATCGCCTCGATTTATCAAGAAACTGCTCTCCGGCAATAATTTCAACCAAGGAGCAATAATCGGATCGTTTTCTCCGCGGTAACCGCCGACCAATTCTTTCGTCAGATCAAATTCAATCGGAGATTCGATTACCAGTTTATCGCCAGCACGGAAAATGCTCGCTGATATTCCATTCCAACTGTTGCGCAAGCCAACAAATTCATCTTTATCGCTGACCCAACAATCAAACGCCACGGCCGCGCCATGAGTTCCCACTTCATGAACATAAATTCTCGGCAATAATTTCTGGCCGTCACGCCAAATATTAATGGTCGATCCGCCAAATCTGTCCGCTTCATAGAATGCCCACATCAGTGGCAATCTATCAAAAAGCAATCCTTGAAAAGAAAACATTTTTTGGCCGTCAACTTCTTTCAGTTCAATTTCAAAAACAGTTTTGTTTTTTTCCGGCCGCGGCCTCGAGCAAAAAAATTGAAGAAACGGCCAAGCGCCTGAACGAAGTTCCTGAATAACGGCCGCGATTTTATTTTCCCAAACTGCTTTCGCGGCCGACAGGTCTTCGCGCCAATTTTCCGGATATGAAAACAACTTATTGAATTCAGCGCGTTTCGGATTAAATCCATATCGTAGAAAAGCGCAGATCAATTGGCGCAAAAAATCAATTTCCTGATTTCCGGACTGGACAACCTCATCTCCATCTTGCAAGTTTTCCAGTTCAAATCTTATAAAGCCTTCATTATTTCCAGCGACCTGACCAAAAGCGTTTTTGAAACCGAAAAAACAAATTGAATCCTGCTGGCTGTCAGAAAAAAGTTTATAATTGGCGATCGTGCCCCAGTCAATCAATTTTCCGGCTCGAAATACTGACACTAACGGTTGGCTTTGAACAGAGAAAACCGGCAGTAAAACCGTTCCGAAAAAACGCACACCCTGATAGTCAAAAAATTTTTCTTTGTCAATCTCGACGACTTTAACTCTAATTTCCATTTTTCAGCCCCTTTCTTTTGGTTGTAAAGAACGTTCATAACAGCCTACCCCATTGCCTACCTTCCGTCAACTTTATTATAGTGTACTATATACACTATGTCAATAGCCGAGTACTATTCTAAAATTAAACAAAAAGTCGTGTTATTCACACGACTCTATATATTTTGTTTTCTTAAAAAATTTTCGAGAAGATTTTTATTTCTCTTGAAATCACCTGAAAAAGTTGGGCCGGCCGGCCGAATTCCCGCCGCAAATCATCAGCTTCTCGAACCAAATCAAGCGACAATATTTTCTTTCTGAAATTTCGCTTGTCAATTTTCCGGCCATAAACCGCTTCGTACAAACTTTGCAGTTCAGATAAAGTAAAAGTTCTTGGCAACAAACTGAAAGCCACGTTGGTATATTCAAATTTCCATTTCAATCTTTGCCAAGCATATTTTAAAATTTCTTCGTGCGATTTTCCAAATGATAAGGCCGGCAAATTATTTATTGAAAACCACTTCGCTTCCATCGCATCATCAGACGCCATTAACTTTATTTTTTCAGATGAATTGATCAGCGCCAAGTAAGCAGTTGAAATCACGCGTGCGCGCGGATCACGTTTAACCTCTCCGAACGTATAAAGTTGCTCAAGATAACTATGCTGAGACAAACCGGTTTCTTCATGCAGTTCGCGCAGAGCCGCTTGTTCCAAACTTTCATTTTCGCGGACAAAGCCGCCCGGTATCGCCCATTTGCCAATGCCCGGCTCAAATTTTCTTTTGATCAATAACACGTTCAACTTGTTTTCAATAAAAGAAAAGACCACAATATCCGCGGCCAAGAGCAGTCGCCATTTTTCCGTTGCTTTTTTGAAATTTAATTTTTTATTCATAGTCTATGTTGTCATTCCGGATCGCAATCCGGAATCTTACTATCGCGCATGCATTCGCACCACAATAAATTGTCTCGATATTACTATTAACGCTCCTTTGGCAAAAACCCTTTTCTTTCTTCTTTCAACTGCTTTTGATTCTTTGCAGACACAATACTTTCTCCTGTTTGTTTTTCAATTTCCAGCCTGGCTTTTCTGGCGGCGATTCCTCCGGCTCTGGCAATTTGTTTGTTATTCTCCAAACCTTGTGGTTTTTTCTTTTTTGAAATCTCTGTTGTTGATGCTTCAGCCAACATATTCAGCACCAATTCAAGATTTGTCATATTGTCTCTCAAATTCTCTTTTCTCAACCCCTTGAGCTTTTTATAATCTCTCACGCTTCTATCCGACCACGCTTTCGTAATCTCATCTGTCAATATCGCGTAGTCCACCCCTTCTTTCATTTCACGCGCTTGCCATTCATCGGTTAATTCTTTTCGTACTTCAATGCTTTTTAATCGTTGATTTATCCATTCTCTTGAATAGCCTTTTTGTAAATATGTTTTCATTGCTCGATCAAAAGCAAGCTCCGGATTCTCTGTCTCTTCTATCCGTTCACATCCAACCTGTGCCAACCAAAGCTTGAACGGTTCTGCTTTTGGAGAAGGAATTGATTGAATTACGCGAAGTAAATCTTCTGCAGAAAAAGAGTCTGTTTCCCTTTGTTTTCCATCAGGAGCAAGCATTTTCAACTGTACGATTTTTTCGTACACTTCACTACCTTCACTTTTCAGCTTACTTTTTAAATCACTCCAGTACCGCCTAGGGATACTAGTGTCAGTCAAAATTTCAATAACGTCAATAATAGAAAAAAACCAAAGTTCTTTTTCTTCGTCCCAAAAACGACGTACTTGTTTTTGATTGAATAAAACTATTGACTTTGATTTTTCCATGATAATCGTTTCGATTTATACTAAGATAACGAATGAATGAAATCTTAAACAATCATGCAACCTATAACCTACCATCCTACCGCCCTACATCCTACTCGCTCGCCCTCGTTCCCTCTTAATCCCTTTAACACTTCCCCACCAAAACAAATTCATTCACACAAAGTATATCAATTATAACGCCGCATTACAACAATCAAATTATAAAACCGAGCCTGTGTTAAAGCTCGGTTATTGTTCAATTATTGCAACGCATACTTCATTTCTGCGAAATCACCCGGCGCCATTGGTTTCTTTTCCCTGATCTTTTTTCTTGGTTCTGACTTCGGAAAATACGGAGCAATGAATTGCTGTCCGATTTCCTGATAAACCACGAACTTAATTGGGTAGAAAAGTGAAGTGGCCACATACTTTTCGCCAGCTTTCCACTTTTTGTACAAGCACGCTTGATAGCCCTTCCATGGGCAAGCGTCCAACTTGCCATTGTAGCAAATGACACGCGCCTGCCAACCCTTGAAACGTCCACAGTGCCCAAGAACCTTGACCGCGCAACGCGCGTTCTTCACCGGATCAAGCAACTCTTTCTTGTCCATCTTGCAGACCTTGCGGCCGGTACGGCCATTGATCTGAAACAGACCAAAGTCTTCCGTACTACTTTTTGCTCGTTAGTCTGCCTTGCTTTCAAGCAAAGCAATGAAAATGAACTGTTCCGGTCCTGCCGATCTGAATACTCTGACCACTTCCGCGCTTGACTCTCTGGGCATGGCCAGCCAGTTTGAAACGATCTTGCTGATGTCAATGAAATTGATCCGGCCAATCACGTGCGGTAGCAAGCTGAACGGAATATCCTTGCGGTGGTACTTCCGTTGAACCTTTTCCCGCAGTTGATGCACCTGCTTTGGTGTAACCAGCTCCTTTTCTTTGGCATCAATTTCAAAAATCGGAAAAAGGAACAAAAAGGCGAGCACCCAGCTCTTCATTTTGCACCTCCTTTGTTGTTCGTGTAACGTGTATCGTGTATCGCATATCGTACAACGAAAGCAACCTTTACAACGCTGTATTATAGCAAACGCATTCTATTTGTCAATGACATTGTTATTATTTATAAGTAAATTAAGATAAAATAAGCATTTAGGGAACATGTAAATACCGTTGTAAACAAGATCAATGTGTATTTCACGGGGTCTGGGGTGAACTCTTGCCGCTTTCAGCACCACGAAGAAGGATAGAACCACGTCCGCCACTGGCGGATGAACCCCAGCGCTTTTTGGTTACTTTTTGCTTGCCCTGAATAGTGCCGCCAAAGCGGAACTTGTTCAGGGGCGTCAAAAAGTGACCCTGCGGAGCATTGCGATAAACTAATTTGTTGGGATATTCACTGAGTCCATAGATTAAACAATAAACAACGCTGCTAATTATTTCAACAAAATTCTCTAATACGCTCATTCGTATTCAGTGATTTAATTTGGCTTGGCTTTTTCATTTCTGAAAATTATGTTAAGATATTCTAGAACAAAACAATATGGACACATTTCAATTAATTTTAATCGTTGCCGGCTTTGCTATCATTTGTTTTCTGTTACTCAAACCGAAAAAACAGCAAGCCGATCAATCAATGCTCCTAATGCAGGATCAACTGAAGGAAATTAGACAATCAATGTCTCTGCAACAAGGCGATTTGCAAAAACAAATTCAAACTCAATTTTCGCAAAGCGCGCAAATTATCAAAGACGTGACCGAGCGCTTGACCCAGCTTGATCAAACCAATAAACAGGTCGTTGGTTTTGCCGAACAACTGCAAAGCTTGGAAAATATTTTAAAAAATCCAAAACAGCGTGGCATTCTCGGAGAATATTTTTTGGAAACGCTTCTTAAAAACATTTTTGCTCCCGGACAATATCAGATGCAATACAAATTTCGCGATGACACGATCGTGGACGCGGCGATTTTCGTAAAGGATAAAATAATTCCGGTTGATTCCAAATTCTCGTTGGAAAATTACAACAAAATTATTGAAGAAAAAGATCCGGGCCGGCGAGAGTTGCTGGAGAAACAATTTAAAATCGATTTGAAAAATCGCATTGACGAAACTTCCAAATACATTCGGCCGAATGAAAACACGCTGGACTTTGCTTTCATGTTTATTCCATCGGAAGGCATTTATTATGATTTGCTCATCAACCAAGTTGGCGCGATCAAGGTCAATACCACTGATCTCATTGAATACGCCTTCAAAACCAAACACGTGGTCATCGTGTCACCAACCTCTTTCCTCGCCTATCTGCAAACCGTCCTACACGGCCTGCGCGCTCTGCAAGTGGAAGAGTCAGCCAAAGAGATCGTTAAGCGGGTTGAAATGTTGCACCGGCATCTCTTAAGTTATGAAGATTTTATGAAAAAAGTCGGCAGTAATCTCGGCACCACGGTCAACATGTACAATGCCGCGTATAATGAATTCAAAAAAATCGATAAAGATGTGGTTAAAATCACCGGCGAAGAATCTGCCATTGAACCGAATAAGCTGGATCGGCCGAGCGCTGACCAAGCTTGACAAAATTCCGTTGCATCGCTATGATGCAGCTAATTATCTTAAATATCCCAAACATCCTAACAATCCTAATTATCCCAATAAACTATGCCACAAACTAAACAAGCGAAAAAGGCCCTGCGCCAAAGTATCAAAAGAACGGCTATCAGAAAGAAAATGCGCGCTGATTTGGAACGAGCTCTGAAAAATGCCCGAAGAGCATTGGTTAACAAAAATACTGACGTTGCGGAACTTTTGAAGTTGGCGATCAAAAAACTGGACAAGGCCGCTCAAAAAAAATTGATCAAGAAAAACAAAGCCGGCCGCGATAAGTCGCGCCTGATGAAGCATTATAACAAAATAAAGTAAAGTAAAGAACTTTTGCTACAAATCACGGCTACAAATTACAAATCACTACAAATTTACAAATAGACTTAGAAACGAAAAAATTTCCAGCTCTGAATAGTCTAGACCGATTTATAATTTATAGCAACATGTATGAACGATCCAGACCAATTTGTAAATTTGTAGTGATTTGTAATTTGTAGCCGTACGTATGTCACAAGAACGCAAACTGGAAATACTTACCGCGCTGTTCTTCACGGTTCTCGTCAGCGCCACTTTGCTCGGAGGCAAGATGACTTCAGTTTTCGGAATCGGAATGTCAGTAGGAATCTTCATGTATCCGCTGACATTTTTTATTATTAATATTATTGAAGAATCAATCGGAGCGAATAGCGCGAAAAAGTTTATTAAACTCGGATTAATTTCACTTCTCGTTATTTTTATTTTTACTTGGATCGCAACGTTTTTGAAACCGAACGAACGATATTTCTTCGATCAAGCGTATAATCTGATTTTTTCCAATTCTTTGCGGTTAATTATTGCCACGCTGATAACTTTTTGGCTTAGCGTGAAATTTAATATTTGGGCGTTTCATTATTTTAAGAAAAAAGTTCAACCTTTTATTGCCAAGTATTCATGGCTATGCGCGGCGCACAATCTGGCGATCATTTCCAGCCAACTTATTGAAACATTAATTTTCGTTTTCATTGCTTATTACGGTTCAGACTCTTCGTCAGATTCATGGTCGCTCATAAAAATAATTATTCCCTATTGGTTGATTAAATCATTACTTACAACAATCGCCACGCCGATTTATTTTTATGGCGTTCGTTGGCTCAAAGGAAACACAGCGCAATAAAAAATATATAATAAAATCCGTTGTTTAGAACAACGGATTTTTGTTTACTGTTTCTTTTTCAGTTCTTCCCCTACCGCAATAATTTCTTTTTCAAGACAAGCAGCTCGCTCATTCAACTTAACCAATTGTGCATTAGCTAATTCAAGCGTCTGCTCAATGGTTTTTATATGCTCTTCACAGCGACACTGTTCCTCCCGTATCATTGTCAACCTTTTTTCCTTAGACAAGTTTCTCCCAAGACATGGGATCAGTTGTCTAAGAGTCTTCCGAAGAATCTTCCCCCGTCCTTCTTCCAACGGAACGACCTTATTGACGTAAGCGCCGCTTATTTCAGCTTTGTTTTGATCCTTCAAAAATTCAACCAATACCAGATTTCCGCAAAGACCTTCTTCGTGCGCAACATGTAATGCCGTAACTGCGCATTGATTACAAATAATACATGTCGGTCCGGCAATAAGTGCTTCCACGTCTCCAAATTTCTTACCGCAAAAAGAACAGCATCTATTGAGGTTACCACTAGCCATTTTTCACCCTCCTTTCGGGTTAACCGCAACGTTTCAGTATAGCAATCTTTTTAAGTTCTGTCAACTATCGACACTTTTTTGTAATAAAATAAGATAAAAACCATGGCTGTTTATCACTGTCCTGCTTCGAGAGACCTCAGCATGACAAAACCATACTGTCACTCTGAGGACACTCGAAGAGCGACAGGTAATCAAACCGTCATGCTTCGAGTGACCCCCGCTACTTCGGGGCAAGCTCAGTATGACAATACGGGCGACAGTTAAACGAATTCATAACTCCGCAATCAACAAATCAAACAAAACCTCAAAACTAATGCTCGATGTTTTAATCTTGATTTCAAAATCCAACAAACAACGATAAATATTTATAATTTGTTCAAGAGAAAAATTTCTTAAATACTGCATGCTCTTTTTCACGACATATGGATGTAAACCTAATTCTTTGGCGATTTCGTCGCTGGATCCATCGCGTTCATTCAACGCTGCTTTGATCTGATAAAAAATTCTGAATTGCCGAACCAACATAGTGAACAAATACAATTCAGCTGCGCCACTATCCAATTGATCTTGAAACAAACGCAATGCCTTTTTTTTGTTCTTCGCGCTGATCGCGTCCATCAATTGAAAAATATCATCATTATATTTTCCCTTCACCATCAGTCCCACATCCTCAGAGGAAATGACTTCTTTCTTTTTAAAATTCGCCAGTTTTAAAATTTCTTGATCGAGTTGCCACAAATCGCCGGGCACAATCGCGGACAACAATTCAATTGCTTCATTCGAAAAATTCGCTCCATGTTTTTTCGCTCGAGTTAGAATCCATTTATTCAAAGCATCAGCTTTCGGTAATTTAAATTCTTTTATTTCCGCCAAACCGTCTTTTTCCAGTTTTTTCAACTCAAGATAAATTTTACTTTTCGCGTCCGGCTTCTCCGTTTGACAAAAAATAACAAAAAAACTTGGCGAAAGACCGGTTAAAGACGCGGCGATCAATTCACTGGTTTCAGCGCTGATTTTATTTTTTGTCATCAAAAAGTCACGAAAAATAACCAGCTTGCTCATGCCGAAAAGCGAGTTAACCTGCAAGGCATTCTTTATTTCAGCGTTGCTTTTATCTTTTGAACCGAGATTCGCCGAGTCAAAATAAAACACGTTCAAACCAGTATGCTTTTTTTGAAATTCGCCGCGCCAAAAATTCAATTTCTGGTGAATCTCAAAATCATTCTCGCCAAACCACAAAAATATTTGTTTTACTTTTATTTCCATACGGACTTATCTTAACACGCAAATTAAAAAAGGACAAAACATTTTAGTTTTGTCCTTAATTTTATTTACCTTCCACTAAAAAGTACTTCCTTCGCTCATGCAGAATGTTTGATTTCTGCAGAGAATCAGCGGCCGAGGACAATCTGTCAAAAACAGTGTCCTCAAGATGTTCCCAAAACTTGGCGTCAGTGGAATCAGCTCTGATCACGCGCTCAACGAACACTCTTCTCGCTTCAACCGTCCAGGCATCCCATTGTTCGGTCACAGCCTCGACAGTATTAATATTGATCCCAATATATTCAACCAGAATATCAACCGCGACCAGTTTAACCACTTCGCGCAGTTCTTCTTTGTCAATCAAATGCCAACGCACATGCCGCAAAGTTCCTTTTGCTCGGCCGGGCGTCAGTTCTTTTTCCGGATCTTTCAATTTATCAAGCAACATCTGCCGCTTGACCGGAGATTTGAATTTCCCGCGTTTATTACTAATGACGTGCATTGCATAAGCCTGAAGAACATTCCCCTTAATATCGGTAATCAAACGAAACGACCAGGTAACATGCCCAAATTGAGACAATTGCCCTGGCACTCCGAAAAGGAGATTCTCCATTGCCTTCTCCCACATTTTTGTGAGACGAGCCTTGGCTTTAGCGTCAAACGCTTTATTATCTCCATGCAAATCTTTCAAGTATTTTTCAAACTTTCCAACCGCATTCTCCCGAAATCTGTCAGTTGAGCGCATTGTTCGCTTGATGTGGTCAAGCATGCTTCTCGGCACAACCGTGCCGACCCGGCAGTATGAACCGCCGCAAACCCAGAGCACAGTCATGGTCGCGAGCAACATTTCATTGTCCCATTCAGCTTGAAACGTCCTGAACTGAATTGGCATCTCATCATAACTGTCGCGGCCTTCAGGTCTTGAGTTGAGCGATTTCAGTCCGGCGTGATCCTTGAGCAGTTTCCACGGCAAGAATATTGAGCTGATATGATATTCATACTCCATATCCTCAACGCTTTTTAGCAATTCTTTCAATCGCTGCGCGTCGCTGATGGAATCGTAAATCGCTGCTTCCCATTTATCTCGACGAACCGCGTTAATTCTGTCCCGAAGTATCGGATATTCTTTGCTAATCTTCCAGATGGTCACATAATAATCAAACTTTACGTAAACAGAACTTTTTACCTTATGATAAAGCCGTTCAATGCGCTCGCTGGCGTCTTCAATCAATTTAATGATCGAATGCAACAAATCAGTGTCAGAGGTGGCAGTGAAATACGCCGAGGCGCGCACCATATCTCCGCCTGATTCGCGTTCAAGCGCAATGGAAATATAATCCAATACTTTTTCGCCGGCTTTCACCGCATTGCCAATATCATATTCATTCTCAAGCATTCGAGCGCACAGATGAGGATACAGACTGACGCCTGCTCTCACAAACGCCTCGCGGCGTTCCACGGAAATGAGCTCGTGATCAACTCCGAATTGCATTACTTTTTCAAGGAACCTTTTAGAATCAGCGGAAACAACCGTGATTCCTGTGTTCATTTTTTCCTCCTTGCCCACCTTCGCTAAAGCTATGG
>JBBTXH010000142.1:0-7700 GCA_038062385.1 Patescibacteria group bacterium | reverse complement strand
ATGGTGGACTGTTTTATTTTCCAACAAACCATTTTTGATGATCCTTTGAATCCTTTCAAAAGACAATCAAAAATAAATTGTTAATTTAATAAATAATGGGTGCGCGTAATGGCGCGCACCCACGCTTTTTACTTTACTTCCTCTTTAAATGCTTGATATCCTGAAAGCACTGTCAACTCTTCATCGGCAGGACCGCTTTCGGACTCATTATCGTTGCTGTCAGAAGACTCCTCAGAAGACTCGTCCTCAGCACCCTCAACATCACTGGCATTTGAAAGCATAACGTTTTCCTTGACCGCGGCCTCGGTTTCATGATCACCGCTTTCCGCCGCGGTTTCAACCACGAACTGCTGACGATCTCTAAGGGCTTGTAAAATTTGATCAATGTTTTCATCGCGCGTGTCGCCGAAGCCGGCCAAGATTTCCAGCTCTCTCGTGAGCGCGAGTCCCATGTCGGTTTTCAAAAAAAATTCATTCACGCCCTTTGTGTCAGGCTTTGTTTCCTTGATCAGCGTCCAGCAAACATTGACAATGCGTGCGTCGCGCTCGCTTTGGAAACGACTGTTCATATCCGCGTCTTTGTCAAAAAATTCTTCAATCAGTTCCGCGTCAAGCACGTCCGCGGTGCTGGAAATATCACCGGCATTGCCGGCCAGCATGGCCAGCACCAAATCAGTATCACCAGCCTCGATCATTTCATGAATTGTTTCTTTTTCATCACCAATACAAGCAATGACGTCTTCCAACTGTCGTCCGGCTTTTTCTTTCGCGTCATTAGCGTGTCTCGGATCAGCTCCTTCCAGCTTCAGACGAAAAGCCTTACCGAGCACCATGGCTCGAGTGGATGCTTTGAGAGGAATAAGCGCGAGAGCCGCTTCTCTCGGCTTCATTTCAAAAATCTTTCCAGCTTGAACGACCAGTGCGCTTTCATCAGACATCTTCTTCCTCCGTTTCTGTTTTTGTTTCCATTTCATCACGCATTTTCAGAGCAACGAAAATCGATAAAACAAGAAAATTTTCGTCATCTTCCGCCAATGCTTGTCCAACAATCGGCGCAAAAATTTCATCTAAGACAAGGTGCTTTGTGAGCTCTTCCCATGTCAAACCAAACTCATATTCTTCAGTCTCCATCTCAGATAGTTCAACCGGCGCGTCATCGGTTTGGGCTTGATTGAAAAGAATGAGCGTGCCCTTTTCAGCTGAAAATTTGTCTTTCAAAGTAACCAGCACCGCCGCGAATGTCGCCACACCGAGCGCGCAAAGCGTTTCATATCCGCCCGCCAAATAACTCATGGCCGTAGCTTCAGCCGCGACTTGCCGGTTATCTTCCGAATGCATTTTTTTTCCATCATGAACTTGCTTGAAATCGTAATATTCATCAAACGACTCCTGGACAAGCTCCCCGAACGTCATGAACGCACCTCCTTGTTGTTCAGTTGAGTCCAGCTATCTTTCGGAACAAACTCTCAACCGCTTGAGCCGGACCTCGGCTCAAGGTGATCCCACGACTACTCTTCAGCGCGCGCCTCTTGGCTTCAGTATCAATGGCCTCAAAGGCATCACTGACTTCACGAAATATTTCCGCTTTTTCAGCATCATTGGGATACAAATCAGGATGACAATCGCGCGTCCTTTGCCGATAGGCCGCCTTAACTTCACGATCACTAGCGTGCTCGGAAACACCAAGCACTTCGTACGGACTTTTATTATTCAAGGAACACCTCCTTTGTTGTTCGTGTATCGTGTATCGTATATCGCGTATCGCTTGCCCAGAACTCGAGCCGAAGCGAGTAGTGCTGGGTGTAACTTGCAACAAAGGCAACAATTTTCCAAAATCAATCGGATTAAGCAGGTTATCACAATGAATAGATTTGTCAACCACCAATAATAAAACACGCCATTTTAGCGTAGAGACGCAAAATCTTGCGTCTCTACGCTAAAATTTCCATTTCCTGCCAATTATCGCCAATTTCAGTTTCAACTTTAATCGGCACGCACAGCTTGTGCACTTTTTCCATTTTTTCATCAATAATTTTCGCCATTTTTTCAGCTAAATCATTCGGCACTTCAAAAACAAGTTCATCGTGCACTTGAAGTAATATTTTGATACGCTCATCAATCTTTTTTATTTCACGAAAAACTTCAATCATGGCAATCTTCATCAAATCTGCAGCTGTGCCTTGAATCGGCATGTTGACGGCCATGCGTTCAGCTCCACTACGAACTTGCTGAACTCCGGAATTTATTTCCGGCAGATAACGTTTGCGGCCAAACATGGTTTCAACAAAACCTTTTTGGCGCGCGTCCTCTTTCACCTGATCAAGATAATCTTTTACTTTGTGAAATGATTTGAAATATTTATCAATAAAATCCTTGGCTTCAGCGTGAGAAATCTTTTTACGGCTGGATAGACCCCACGCGCCCATGCCGTAGAGAACGCCGAAATTCACTTCTTTCGCCGCATAACGCATCTCTTTTGTAATGTCTTTCAATTCAACGCCAAATATTTTCGCCGCGGTTGCCGCATGAATATCTTCGCCGCGCTCGAAAACTTCCATCATGGTTTTGTCGCCGGACAAACAGGCGATAACGCGTAATTCCACCTGCGAATAATCCGCGGAGATAATTTTATTTCCTTTTTCCGCCACAAACGCTTTGCGAATTTCCTGTCCGAGTTCCGTGCGAATGGGAATGTTTTGCAAATTCGGATTTGATGAAGACAAGCGACCGGTGGCGGTAATTGTTTGATTGAACTCCGTGTGCACGCGATCTGTTTTTTCATCCGCGATTCTCGGTAATGCTTCAATGTAAGTTGATTGCAATTTAGTTAACTCGCGATACTCTTCAATTAGTTCAATAATCGGATGCAAACCGCGCAATTTTTCCAGTTCATCAGCGGCCGTGGATAATCCGGTTTTTGTTTTGCCAATTCCTTCAACGCTCAGATCCAATTTTTCAAATAAAATTTCTTTAAGTTGTTTCGGCGAACTGATATTAAAATCTTGCCCGGCTAACTTATGAATTTTCTTAATCAAAATTTCTATGCGGCTCGCATTTTTTTTAGAGAGCTCGTCCAAATATTCAACATCAATTTTGATGCCGTTTATTTCCATTTCAACCAAGACTTCCACCAACGGCATTTCAATTTCCGCAAATAATTTCCAAAGCTCATTTTTTTCCAGTTCTTTTTTCAGCGGTTCCACCAGACGCCAAGTATAATCAGCGTCTTCGCAGGAATAATCGGAAACCTGCTTTTTATCAACGGACAATAAAGTCGTTTGTCCTTTTCCCTTGCCGATCAAATCAGTAATCTTAGTCATGCGATAGCCGAATTCGCGATAAACGATATCGTCCAGTTTGTGCGCGCGCGTGCCCGGATTCAACAAATACGAGGCGATCATAGTGTCAAAGTATTGATTTTTAACTTCAACGCCGGCCATTTTTAAAACCTTAACGTCAAACTTCATGTTGTGCGCAATCTTCTTTATTTTTTCATTTTCAAAAATCAATTTCAGTTGCTTCAAAAATTCCTTTTTGGGTTCGAGGTAATAGGCCAATCCTTCTTGCCAACAGAAACTGATGCCGAGTAATTTCGCTTTGAAAAGATCAAGGCCGTCGGTTTCCGTATCAAAAACAAAAACATCTTGTTGCGACAATTCAGCCATGAATTCATCAAAGTCTTTTTGTTCGAAAACATAATGATAACGATGTTTATGCTGATCATGTTTTTCTTCCGCCGCTACCGCCCCTTCGACTCCCTCTATCCCAAACTCCGGTAAACGATTCAATAGACTTTTGAATTCCAATTCATGAAAAAGTTCAAAAATTTTATTCTTATCATAATTTTTCAATTCGCAATCAGCTAAATTAAAATCCAGCTTCACGTTGCGAATAATCGTGGCCAAGCGCTTGCTTTGAATGGCCATGTCCTTGTGTTCAATCAATAAATTGTAAAGCCGTTCAGTTATTTTTATATTTTTAAATTCTCGTATTTCTATATTTTTATATACATTTTCAATAGAGCCAAATTCTTTCAATAATCCGATCGCTGTTTTTTCTCCCACGCCTTTCACGCCGGGAATATTATCGGACGCATCACCGCACAATCCCTTGTAATCAGTCATTTGCGAAGGCGTCAATCCGTCGAATTTTTCTTTTACTGCCTGTTCGTTATAAATAACCGTATCAGACATACCTTTGCGCAGAGTATAAACTTCGGTATTATCGTCAACGAGCTGCAAAGTATCCATATCGCCGGTCACAATAATCGACAAGATATCATCGCGATTAACCTGTTTTTTTTCGCAGAGCGTGCCAATCACGTCATCAGCTTCGAAACCTGCTTGCTCGTAAATTTTTATATTCATTGATTCGAGAATTTGCTTAACGATCGGCAGTTGCGCGTAAAACTCGTCCGGTTGTTTCTCTCGGCCGGCTTTATATTCCTTGTATTCCAAATGACGAAAAGTTTTTTCTTTTCGATCAAATGAGACGGCCACGAATTCTGGCTTGAATTCCTTGAGCGCTCTAAAAAAAGTTGTGATAAAGCCGTAAACAGCATTGACCATTCTGCCGTCCTTAATTATCATCGGCGGCAAAGCGTGCCAAGCGCGATGCAAAATGGCATTACCATCCACGATCATGAATTTGCGTTTTTTTGACATAATATTATTATCTTGAAATTATTTGAAACGCTTAATCGCGTTATCCTCTGAAACGTATTATACCAGCCAAAACCATAAAAAGAAAACCCCGCTGTTTTGAACAGCGAGGTTGTTTTCTACATTTGAGCCAGCTCTGCCTGAGGGTTGACCTCATTGGTTTCATTGAGATCAATGACGATCACCCTTGACGTTGCTGGAGCTGAACTCGTGAACTGCGCACCGAACGGCGCAAACGGATCCATCTCGCCGGCTCTCATGGCAAAAGCTGCTTCACCAGATTCTGAATCAGGCACATACTCATTATCCCTTCTCATTCAGTCCTCCTTTTTTGGGCTATCCCCAAACCATCGCCTGTGCAGCGTTGTCAACTTGATCGTCGGTCGAGGCTTTGCCAACGCGCCATCCGAGTAAAAACGACTTGGAATAATAACTATACCGCCACCAAGGAATGTGATTGTCAGCGACGCCGTAAGCATAACCTTGCTGCCATTCAGCGAGACCGATATTGGTTCCCGCGGGGCAACCTTCGTTATGAAACGGATTACCTCCAACAAGAGTACTTCCAAGATTAACTACGGACATGCTCCGAGCAGGATGCCAGCATTGGGGGCAACAATTTGAAATTTCGACCATGACCAAACCTCCATATCCGCATCAACTGCGAACAAAACATAATATCATGTCTGAACCATTATGTCAATAGATCATAGATGCGTTAGTAGAGGTACGGACGATTTGTAATTTATAGCTATTTTTGTTATCATCAGTTACAGTGATATTGATTAGTAAGATTGCCAGAAAACACTCAAAGCAAATCCTAAACATCCTACTCATCCTACCAATCCTTCTAATCCTATCTTTTCCGGCCTGGTGGCCAAGTGGTAAGGCAACAGTTTGCAAAACTGTCATACGCCGGTTCAAATCCGGCCCAGGCCTTTTTTAAAATGAGATTATTGGGCTAATTGGGAAAGTTGAGAAAGTTGGGATTATTGAGATTAAACTTCAAGCAAATCTCAAATTTCCCAAACATCTCAATCATCACAACAATCCCATAAACAAAAACTCCGCCTTTCAGCGGAATTTTTGTTTTCATCAACGGGTTTCAATCCAATATATATAAACTATATATATACTTATTTTTTTGCTTCTTAGCTGCCGTATTCGACAATTTCAATTTCAACCAGTCTTTTGCCAAATGAAAGCGCGCGATTTCTGCTCGTCTTCCAAAAATCAATACGATGATTGTAGCGCGTGTTCATACGATCATGAACTGTAAAGATCTGATCACCAAATTGATCCGGAACTCTTACCTTCGTGCCAAATGGTAAAAAATTAGCAGCAATGATATTTTCTTGGCCATTAGTACACACGTTAAATCCATCAGCCGCGATACATGGCGTTGAATCGGTCTGATCAGGAGTACTCGAATATGCAGTAGCCACGACCGTAGTTGTTTTGATCGGTAACTTGGTTTTAAGCTCTTCTTGCTTTTGTTCATATTCAAAATACTTTTGAGTTAATAAATCTTTCTGATATAGACTTTGCATAACCAGTTCAAATTGCCCGTTTGACTTCGCAAAAACTGATTCAGCCATGACGCTTTGCGGGAAAGCCATATTTACGATAAAGGCAAAAAGGACAAACAAAAATCCCAATCTATAAAGAGCTGGTAAAGAATCAATTTTCACGAAATAATTATAGTTCATAAATTTTTATTAAAACTTGTCATCTAAATTTAGCTGTTTTATTAATTGTATGCTAATTTAGCGACGTCATCTTGTCGGTCTATTTATTACTGACAAGACACAGCAGTATAGCATATTTTTTCAATCCTGTCAATAGTCGGATTATTTGTGAGAACAAGCGTGGCTACATATTAGCACACTCTTATTCATAAAACAAATACCCAAAACCACTCCCCTGCTTCAATCTGGTCGGGTTCTGGGTAAACGTTTTCCACCTCTTCCCTTGACTTATAAATTTATAAAAGCTATCATACGGCTAGCAATAAATCACTTATTTTATTTATGGTAGTTATTAAACTTTCAAGAGTCGGAAAAAGAAGTAAACCCGCTTATCGTCTGATTGTCCTCGATAGAACGAAAGATCCATGGGGCGCGTTTTTAGAAAATGTAGGCAACTACAACCCAAGATCAAAAGAATTGAACTTGAACGTTGATCGAATAAAATACTGGCTGGGCAAAGGCGCCCAACCGTCAAACACAGTCCATAACATGTTTGTTACCAAGGGCGTCATTGAAGCAAAGAAAAAACGCGTTTCAAGAGTTAGCAAACAACGCAAAGAAAAACTTGCCCAAAAAGAAAAGGACGCTGAAAAGTCAGCACAGCCGGCTCCAACGAACGTCTAAATTTATATTAAAATACAGAAGTGGGAGCAAATTAACTTGACAAAATTGTTTTTGTTTGGTATAATGCTCGCGTAGATCATTGAATCACCCTAAGCGTTTCCTCGCTTCTCTTGGTCCAACCGATCTCTAAGGTAATTAATAATAAGAACACGAAATCTATGGCAGAGGAATTTGACAAGGAGTTTCTAGAAATCGTCGTAAAGGCGATCGTCGGCAATCCAAATGATGTAAAAGTCAAACGGATTATTGACGAAAGAGGCGTTCTTTTGACCCTTGACGTTAACCCGGCTGATATGGGTTATGTCATCGGAAAAATGGGACAAACAGCTAAGGCAATCAGAACATTACTGAAGATTGTCGGCGCGAAAAACAACGCTCGTGTTAATCTCAAAATCAATGAACCAGAAGGTTCAACTAGAGGTCCGAGAGTAGTCAGGGACCAAGTTGACACAGATGTTGTAGATGATTTGAAAATATAATTTTTACAAACATCATAAAAGAAAAGCCACATCATTTTTTGAATGTGGTTTTTCTTTTTATATGTTATTTGTAAGAATTACCAGCGTTGTATATAGTTTAATCTATAGGTTCAATGAACGCCCCGACAAATTGGTTTATCGCGATGCTCCGCAGGGTTACTTTTTGACGCCCTGAACCAGACGCTACG
>JBBTXH010000141.1:0-5986 GCA_038062385.1 Patescibacteria group bacterium | reverse complement strand
TAGTGCACTTATCTCCTGCCTTTCCGGCTAAACTGCCAGAAGCGCCCATTGCATTTTGACAAAAATCATCTTCATCCACTGTTGCTCCACTAGAACAATCATAAAAATTATCGGTGATATTAACATTCCACCGAATCGATTTGCCTCCTGCCTTTAAGTCGCCGACAGTTAATTTTTCTAATGACTGATACATTATGCCTTTGCCGCCCTTATACACAAACGGTTCATGACCATTTATAATATCTCCGCAGCTCAACACCGGCAAAACATCACCGGATAATTTCGTCGCTGATGCGGCTAAAAAAACATCATCTGAAGTTGGAACGAACGGTGGCCAGCCGGCATCATTTACTTCGATTTTCAATAATACTTGCGCATTATCATCTGCAAACAAAAAATTTAAATCCTCATAATTAATCGAATAACTATGCTTTTCCTTACCAACACTTATATTACTACTAATAGGCACATAGATATTTGTCTTAAGATTTAGTGCAATAAGTTCAACATTATCAAGATAAAAGCTTGCACCCATAAGTGCTTGGGTTAACTGACCACAAAAAAACACAGCGAGATTACCGGGATATGAGATACTGCCATACATCGCTACATCCGCACATTCCCATTTATTTGTTTCCAAACTCTGTACGCAGGATTTCTTTCCTTTACAATAATTAGAGATACATGTCAACCCGGTTGAAGTAGTATACGCTGTCGCGTTTGCCAACTTAATCGGTAAAGGAGCGCCACAATTGTCATTCCCTTTATTCCATTCAGTATCAACCACCGCAAAACCATTTTTTCCAGCCTCATCGCAAAAAGTGGCGGTGAAAGGAATTTCCTCCTTCGCCACCTCCATTTGCAGTGGTTTCAACTTAACCAAATTCGGATTAACCATGTTCAACATAATATATGAGCCGAGCAGAAGAACTATGCCGATAACGCCGCCGGTTATAAATCCTCTGGCCTTTGAAATCATAGTTTGATTGAACCCGCCGAGAATATACATCAGTCCGCCGATCATCATACTAATGACCGCGAACACAGAACCGATAATCACTCCATAACGATAGGCCTCGCCGATGTACATGGCGATCCACGGAATATTAACGCACATGTTCTGTTCTTTTTTCGCGCAAGCCACCGGATTGTCCGCCTTTTCCGCCGCTGAACACACGCACGGATCAATACTAAAACTGTTCAAGGTTGACGGCAGATTGCCGAATGGAATATTAATCTTCGCTTCTTCAATTTTAAATTCAGCCAATGCCGGCGCGGCAAAAGAAAAAACAATCACCAGCGTTAACAGCGCTATCTTTATTTTATTGTTCTTGATTACAGATTTACTGATAAACATACAGATTGTACAGATATTGTTTAATTGCTTCCTTGCTAAATTGTTCCCTGTTTCAACCCGACAAACAATGTCTTTGAATTATTACTTTGAACTTTTTTATAAACTTCTTTCAACATTTCCCTCGTAATATCCCGCCCGCCGAGACCGGCCACGCAAGATTGAACTTTAATGTTCGTTCCGAGCAAAGCGGCTTTCACTTCTCCGGCAATAATTCCCTCGTTTCCAAGCGAAACGCTTTTATCAATCACCGCGATTCTTTTGGCTGATGATAATTTCGTGAAAATTTCTTCGGTTGGAAACGGACGAAAACATTTTATTCTCACTAAACCAACGCGTTCGCCCGCTGTATTAAGTTCATCAACAACCTCCTTGATTGTTCCGCAAACAGAACCCATAGCCACAAATACGGTGGCCGCTTTTTCAGAGCCGTAATATTCCACCAACTCGCCGGCATTGCGTTTAAATGTTTTTGAAAAAACGTTTAATTCTTTGATAATCGTATTTTTTGAATCAGCCAAATCGTCAAACAAGTCTTTTCTGATTTCCAAATAATCTTCCGGCGTGGCAAAACAACCCAAACTCTTTGGATTTTTTACATCCAAAATTTGTCCGCTCTCCGGCGCATAATCCGGTAAAAATTTTTTCACTTGCGCAACGCTCGGCAATTCCACCGGCTCAAACGTATGAGTTAAAATAAAGCCGTCAACGTTCACCATTACCGGAATTTGTAGTTGTTCGGCAAGCTTGAACGCGAGCAAATGGAAATCAACTGACTCTTGATTATCCTCGGCGAAAAGCATGATCCAGCCAGCGTCGCGAACCGTCATGGCGTCCTGCTGATCATTCCAAATATTTATGGGCGCGGACACAGCTCGATTGGCGCAAGTCATGACCACCGGCAAGCGCATACCCGCGATCGTGAACACCACTTCAGCCATAAGCAACAATCCTTGCGAACTGGTGGCAGTATATGTTCGAACGCCGGAAGCGCTGGCGCCAAGCACGATTGAAGCCGCGGCAAATTCGCTTTCCGAGCGGATAAACTCAAAATCAACCTCGCCGTCAGCTTTAAACTGCGACAAGTCCTCAACAATGTGCGTCTGCGGAGTAATGGGATAGGCCGCCACTACGCCGGGACGACAGAGTTTAACGATTTCAGCGATGGCGTGAGAACCTTCTATGCATTTTCTCATAAGCACAAAATTCTAAATCCAAAACTCAAATGAAAATTCAAAACCTAAAATTTAAATTCAAAAACTATCTTAAAAGTGTTATTTAGCCGTTTTATTTTGTATGATTTTTCCAAATATCATGGTTAATTCAAGAGCTTCTTGAATTAACTCGTTTCTGGTTTGTTCCAGATTAAAAGCTCCACCCAAAGAAAGAACACGTAACCAATATCTGCTTTCTTTCGCTTCTTTTCGACAAATTTTTATTCTAAACAAAAAATCTTTATAACTGACCGCTTCATTAGCTTCGATGTAATTTGCACCAACCGAACCCGACGATCTTAAAAGTTGCTTAATATCTTCTTGATTTAAAACATTTTTCACAAAACTCCCAACAAACTCCCTCGTTTTCCTCGCAAAGGATAAAGTTCTATCTTCCAAATCGTATTTTCCCTTTTCACCTTCTTTAACCATCATAGTTAGTTTTAAATTTTTAATTTTAGGTTTTGAATTTTCATTTGAATTTCGTGCTTAGTGCTTTGTGCTTATCGTTCTCTATTTCTTCTCAACTTCCATCTCAATGCACTTCACTGGACATTCTTCCGCGCAAATGCCACATCCTTTGCAATAATCAAGATCTTTTTCGTAATAAACTTTTTCACCTTTTGTTTTGTCGCCAACCGGAAAAACACAACCTTCGGGACAGACGCGATCGCAAGTACCGCAAGCGGTGCAACGGCTGTGATCAATCACCGGAACAAAAACGCGCCAATTGCCGGTCTTGTTCTCTTTTGACGTGCCGGGTGATATAGCTAAGTAAATTCTCATAAGCGCAAAATTCTAAATTCAATCCCGAACTGCGATCCGGGACAAATGAAAATCTAAAGTATAAAGTTAAAATTTTTAAAACTCACAGCAGGATTTGAAATTTTGAATTTTAGTTTTGTTATTTTCATTTGGATTTTGTGCTTAGTGCTTTGTGCTTTTTCTTGCGTACTCATACGCTGCTCTCATGGCCGCAACATTAGCTTCGCCAATCTTACCTTCAAATCTTTCTTTAATCGCCCGCTCCAATGATGCCAAAGAAATCAAATCCGTCATGGCGCTGAATGCGCCGACCAAAGCAGTATTGATAAACGGTTTACCTATTTTTTCCAGAGCAATCTTGGTTGCCGGTACTGCTAAAACATTTTCATTTTTTAATGTCACCCTGAGCCCTGAGCCACGTCGAAGGGCCGAAGGGTTTTCGCTGTTAATCAAAATTCCCAAACATTTTTCAATCCCGACATTAATCTGATGATCCTGCGCAATTAAACTGCTATCCTGAATAATAACGTATTCCGGCGAGTAAATTTGTTCGCGCAAACGAATGGGCGTCTCGCTGATACGGCAATACGCCATGACCGGCGCGCCGCGTCGTTCCACGCCAAAGTTCGGAAAAGCCTGCGAATATTTACCATCATAAAAGGCGGCCACGGCAATGAGTTCTGCCGCAGTTACCGCTCCCTGCCCGCCCCGGCCGTGCAATCTAATTTCCATTATCTTTTTCATAATAACTCAAAAACTTTTGAATGATTTCGTCCCATGATTCAGCGGATATTGTACCCTGCAATTTATATCCGTTCACAAAAAATGTCGGCGTGCCGGCAGACTCTCCGTCTTGAGCGCTGTAATAATCTTTTTTTACTTGCGCTTCGGTTAATTTATTTTCCAAACAATTATTGAACGCCTCCATATTAAATCCAAGCGATTCGGCCAATCCCTGAACAGCGCCGGGTTTGGCAAATTCACCTTGCCGTTCAAACAACTTGTCATGAAACTGCCAGAACTTATTCTGCTTTTCCGCGCAAACAGCGGCCGAGGCAAGTTCCACTGAATTATCCGCAACCACCGGAAAATTGCGCCAATAAAATTTGATTTTGTTTTGATATTTTGAAATAACTTCTTTAATCACCGAAACTTCAGTTTTGGTTTTAGCGCAATTAAAATCACCGTATTCGACAATCACCACCTTCGCGTCTTTTTTCCCAACCCACGGACTCATCTCATCAATAAAAGTTGACATCTGATAAGGCGCGTTCGATTCAAGATCAACGCCGGTTATATAGGCTCCGGTTTTCATCAAATAATAGACTTTGTAAAATTGATAAAAGAAAAGCAGCAAGAAAAGAGAGACAAGCAAGACGAGCGAGACAAGCCACCAACGTTTGTACCACTTTTTTTTATTGCTTAGGAATTCAATGTTTTTTCCTGGCATAACAATACGATTATAACATAAATCGCATTTAAACAAAAAATACAAATTAAACAACTATGATAATACATAAACGAACGAGATTGCTAATGAATTGTAAACAACGCCGGACTTTCTAATACCTAAATTTCCAAAACTAAAAAATTGCCCCGGCGCGGCGGGGCAATTTACGCCAAAGATCCAATCCTCCTTCGCTAGGGCTACGGAGGACCAAAAGACCAATTTATCCTAAAGCAATTCGGACGGAAAAACCGCGGAACCGTAATGCGTACCAGCATTCGCGATATAGTCATAAGCAAACCTGAAGTTGCTGATATAGACATCACAACACAGAGATGACGGGAAACGCGATTGACCATTCCGATCATACTTGTCTCCCGGCATCCACCAATACAATTCTTCCCATTTGGTTTGCAATTGTATGTGTGTCAATAACATCTGTTGCAATACGCAACAGGTGCTATTGATCAGCCGTTTCTCTTTCTCTGTTTCATATCTTGTAGCGTTAACGCTGTATCCATGAAACAGATCCAGGATTACCGCGCTGAAACAAATGTCGCTGTCTTTAACCGCTGTTTCAGCATTGTTCAGCCAGTCAGCTGTTCTGTCTTCCATTCGCAGATAACTGTCAGTTGACATCGTTCCTGCCCGGTAATTCACAAATCCAAGTCCTCGCTGTTTATACAGCTCTTTCAATTTCGGAAAAACAACTTTCTCAACCAAGGCGCCGTAATGCGTTCCTCTTTTGTTCCCTGAAATCCGCGCCAAGGACGCTCTCTTGATCCACGGAAATACGATCAACCTTTCCTCGTCTATCTCCAATGATCGGCACGCTCTCACTGCAGGAGCTATGCCTTTCTTCAAGGCCTGCTCCCAGTTTTCCGTATTCAATCCGGGAAACATCTCGGTTAGCATTTTAACCGCTTCTTCCGGCGGAGTTAAGTCAACTTTAGACAAAAGAAAGTTTAAATCGGGCTCAACTATCCGGTGCGGATTGTCTTCGCTCTTTGTCCACAATGATCCGCGCTTGGATCGGCTCGGAATTTCAAACCCTTCAATGTCTTCATCCATGTTCGCGTTCCCAACGCCGCTTCCGTTACCCTGTTCTGCTGATTCGGGCGGCAAACCACGCTCTTCTCTAATCCGTTCAGCCACTTGCGAATCCATCATGGAAAACGAGTCCCGCGGATTCAACTCCCGCCATTT
>JBBTXH010000140.1:0-2421 GCA_038062385.1 Patescibacteria group bacterium | reverse complement strand
AGGTTGCCGTAAATTTTCTATCACCGGTCTTGGGAATTCCGGAAATTCATCGAGAAAAAGAACCCCGCGATGCGCTAAACTTATTTCGCCGGGTTTGGGAATTTTTCCGCCACCAACCAGGGCGACTCCGGACGAGGTATGGTGCGGAGAACGAAAAGGTCTCTGATCAATGATTGGGTTATCTTTCGGTAGCAGTCCGGCGATGGAGTATATTTTGGTCACTTCGATAATTTCTTCTTCATCCATCGCCGGCAGAATTGACGGTAAAGTTTTGGCGAGTAGCGTCTTGCCTGATCCCGGCGGACCGGACAAAAGAATATTGTGACAACCGGCCGCGCAGATTTCCAGCGCGCGTTTGGCTTGCTCCTGTCCTTGGACAAAGGCCATGTCAATATTGGGGTCGTCTGCGGCGGAAATAAGCCTGCGATCGTAGCTCGCGCTTAGCGGAGTGATTTTTTCTTGGCCGGTTAAATGAGCGATCACTTGACGCAGATGATCAACCGGGAAAATATTCAAGCCTGAAATCAACGCCGCTTCGTTGAAATTTATTTTTGGAATAAAAAGATTTTTAAAACCTCGTTCTTTTGCGAAGATCGCGGTGGCCAGAATTCCATTGGTGTGGCGTGTTTCTCCGTTCAAGGCCAATTCACCGACAAAAATCGAATCATCAAAATCAGCCTCAAGTTGCCTGGTTGCTTTCAAAATTGACAAGGCCATCGGCAAATCAAAACCCGGACCTTCTTTGTGCAGATCAGCCGGTGAGAGATTGACGATCGTTTTGTAACGCGGGGTCGCAAAGCCGCTGTTTTTTATGGCCAAACGAACTCGTTCTTTGGCTTCTTGCACCGCGGCATCAGGCAACCCGACAATGACAAAAGCCGGTTGATCGGTTTTCATTTGATCAACCTCGACTTCAACCAGTTCACAGTTGAGTCCGATATTGGCGCAGGAATTTACTTTGGCGAACATGAATTTGAATTAGGATAATTAGGATTTTTAGGATGTTTAGGATTATTGGGATAATTGACGGACAGATAAATTCATTTTAGGCGGTCTCATTGACAAAGTCAAAATTTATAAAATAAAAGTCGAACAACATGTGTTCGACTTTTTTAGCTGATAGGTTAGAAAAATTTATTAACAATCACGATACCGCCGCCAACAACCAAGATGCCAAGCACCACCCAGCCGACCATTGCTTGAGGTGAATTAGGATTGGTCGAATTTGGAATTGCCGGAAGGCTTTTTAGTTGCTCCGCAACATAATCATTCGGGTTGATACAGTTTGAGATCGGTAAATGGCATGATTCAAGCGCTTGTCTGATTTCTGTTTCCTGAAAACCAATGATTGTTTTCGGGCCGATATAAAGAACCGGTACGCCGGTCGGGTTGATGTTATAGGCAGTGGCGAATTCTTGGTATTTTTTTACATATTTGGGCTGTACTTTCATGTCAAACTCATCAACCACGATTTCCGGATAGTCACTGCTTTTCATTTCATCTAGCAAGGCCAGTGCGTTGGCGCAATGAGGACAACCTTGTTGGGTGAAAATATACACTTCAGTTGTTTTTTCCGTTGCTGAAACATTGAAGAGCGGCAGAAACATGACGAGAATAATTAACCAATAAATTTTTTTCATAATGTTTTTTTAATCCCGCTGTTTGCAGAATTGTTTTTGATTGTTTTGATTAATAAATATAAAACGCTGATTGTGATGATTGTGTCAGCGAAGTTGAATGTTGGCCAATAGAAGTTGTCGAAAGAAATAGAAATAAAATCATAAACGCCACCCATTCTTATTCGATCAATGAAATTTGAAATTGCCGCACCGGCGATAAGGGTTAACAGCAGCAAATTTTTTCTTTCGTTTTTTTTATAAAGGGAGATTGCCCAAAGAATTAAAAGACCGAGAACCAGAATAAATAAAATGTTGGTGAAAAATGGAGCAACCTTCAGACCAAAGGCCAGAGAGGCGTTGCTAACCGGGGCCAGTGCGATATTTAGAGAATTACCATTAACAAGAAAAATCCCTTGAGCAGGGATTTTCGCTTGAATGATATATTTGGATAATTGATCTAGAAAAATAACGGCTAACCCGCTGATAAAACAAATGATTTTGAACGAGCGGTTCATTATAATGATTTTAATTTCGTCTTGCAGGAAACGCAAGCGCTCGAGGTTGGTCTGGCTTTCAATCGCTTGATATCAATTTCTTGTTTACAGTACTGGCACAAGCCGTAGTTATTTTTTTCCACGCGTTCCAGCGATTTATTGACATCGCGCAAAGATTTTTCCAGGGTTTTTTCCAGAGACAAATTAAAACCATACTGAGCAACTTCGGAAGAGTTTTCAGATTCGTCATTGCCGACTTCTTCGAACTGGGCTTCCGCGATGAGGCAGATTTCCTTGAACCGCTCGCT
>JBBTXH010000139.1:0-7560 GCA_038062385.1 Patescibacteria group bacterium | reverse complement strand
GTGCAGTGATGAAGAGACCTTGCAGTACGCTGACTCCACGCTGACCAGCGCGTTTATTGACACAGATATGACCTCGCTTGATCTTTGTTCTGCAAATCATCTGATCTTGCATGCTGAAAATGGTCGGCAATGCAAAGTACTGGCGCTGGTCAGAAATAATGCCTGCATCAAGTTCACGCCTGAAATAGAATTCTTCTCATCGTCAGATGGCCTGGTTCAGCCAGTTGCTTCAATGCTCCAACCGCCTCGCGATGATGATTGATAACACAACAACGGACATTCATAATGCCCGTTGTTTTATTTTTCTCGTCATTCCGGATCGCCTTGTCCGCCATAGCCTTAGCGAAGGCGGAAATCCGGAATCTTTGTGTCACGCAGTAACGTCTTTTAGCTCATCCAGTATCCTCCGCGCAAATTCTTTTCTTATCGGATGAATTTTTTCCAGCAGTTCGTTTTGATCAACCCAAGCGATTTCAATGAATTCATGGCTTTGTTTGATTTGCATATCACTGTCGTTGCCCAAAAATTCAATCAAAAAAGCGGTTTGTTCTTGTCCTTTATAACCTTTTAATAATTTCGCGTACGGCGGCGAATCATAACGATTGTTGGCCGTTAAACGTTTGACGATTCGAAAAAGTTTTTCCGGAGCAACCAGCTCCTCGCTTGCTTCACGAATGGCCGCGGAACTCGGTTCTTCGTTATTTTCAATACCGCCCTGCGGGAAATGCCAGTGATCACTGAAACGTTTACTTTTACCGAGCAGGAATAGTCCGGCTTTATTTCGAATAACGCACAAGACGTTTTTTCTATATTCAGCGCTAAATCGTTTTTTCCATTGATGACAGGCCAGTAAAAAAGTTGCGGTGGCGTTTTTTATTCTCGATAAACGTTGCGGTTCCTGATACAACCGATAAAACCATTCAATACCAAGATCGCGCATGAATTGTGGCGCGCGTTTTATTTTTTCAGTCAGAAAATCAAACGAACCGCCCACGCCCATGGCCACTTTGACGCTGGGAATCAGTTTTGAAAATTTATTAATCCAAGTTTCTTGATATGGCGAACCAAGTGCGCAGAATAGCACTTGCGGTTCAAAATCGTTTACATTGTTCAATAAATCGTCGCAGGCAATGAGGTTGTTTATATTGATTGAACCGACTTTTAATTTAACGTTCGGATATTTGTTTTTAAATAATGATTTAATGTCGCTTTCGGTTGATAATGAATCTTCGCGTAAAACAACAAAAACCCTAATCCCCTCTTGCTTATTGAGTTGTTCTAAAATTTTCGGCGCAAAGTCAGAGCCGCAAACTCGATTTTCCAATGTTTCGCCCAGAATCATAGCGCCAAGCTTCAAACCAAAACCATCCGGCAAGTTTAAATCAGCGCTGTTTAAAATATGCCGAAATTTTTCATCATCAACGGCTTTTAAACAAATTTCCGGGTTAGGTGTGAAGATTTTATGTTGCGAGCTTGAAGATAAAAAATCAACAAATTTATTCTGAAAAAATTCAAATGGCCGGTCGTCAATGATGACGCCGAGGATGATGATTTTGTTTTTGAATTCAGGTGGTCTGTTAGACATAGGATTGCGAAGTTGGGATTGTTGGGATGTTTAGGATCTTTGGGAAATTTGGGATAGCTGAAGTGGTTTTTTTGACAATCTCAACTATCATAAACGTCCTAATAATCCTAATCATCCTAAACGTCTTAACAATCTCAATTATCTAAATGATTTCAGTAGAGTATAAATTGGTCCCGCTGAAGTCAGTTCGCTTTTCATGAGATCAATTGAGTTGACGGAGAATGATATTGGTTTGATTGTTTGATCAAGCCGCAAATAAACGCCGGGACGTTTTACTCGACCGATGGTGATGTGTGGGCTGAACGGATGTTCGTCAACCGGAATGTTATGTTTAATAAAAACATTTTTTATAAAAGAGTTGATGCTCGGCAAATTATTTCCATTATCCAGCAGACTTATTTTGATAACCCGCGGGCTGTTCTCGTTCGGAAAAACACCAAGGCGGTTTAAGCTTAAAAAGAAATCTTTTGGAACATTTAGAGCCTCAAGGTCAATGATTATATTTTTTAAGGTGTCCTGATCAATCTCCTCGATAAAACCAAGCGTCAAATGCAAGTGCTCTGTTTCAGTCCATTTGACTTCCTGATGCCTGTTTTTCGCTTCTATCTTTAAAATAATATCCTCCAGATGCTCTTTTGTTTCTTCAGGTAAATTTATCGCCAAAAAACATCGCATAATTAGAGTGAGTTGTTATTTTCAATCAGTTTGTTCCGCCTGCCCTTCGTCGCCATAGCGGAGGAGGGTTGCTTTTATGTTTTATTGCTCCAGTGCTTTGTAGTTTAACATAAAATTTGCTAAAATGATATAGTCAGGCAGTTGACAAAAATTATTAATGATTTATAATAAATTAGCAGTCTCTGTTCTAGAGTGCTAATTGAGAAGTTGGAGATGAGAGATGAGAAGTTGGAGCAATGAGTTTGCAATTACTCCAATTTCCTATTTCTAACCTCTGCGCCCGAGGCGCACCCGCCTTTGGCGGGTAACCTCCATTATTTATGGACATCCGTAAGTTTACCACCAATTCTCAACAAGCGCTTCAAGAAGCGCAAGCCATTGCTTTTGAATTCCGCCATGGCCAAATCGACACAATTCATTTACTCACTGCCCTATTGCGGCAGGATGAGAGTATTGTGCTTACGGTACTGAAAAAACTGGAAGCGCCGGTTGAACTGATCATTAAACAGGTTGAATCAGCTTTGCGTAAATTGCCGAAAGGAAACATGGAGGCGGCTCATGGCCAAGTTCACGTGACCGCCGCGATGAATTATGTGCTGGTCAATGCTGAGAAAGAAGCGAAAAAACTGGGCGATGAATTTGTCAGTACTGAGCATCTTTTATTGTCCATGCTGGTAGTTGATTCACTGGCCAGCGAAATTTTGAAAATGTTTAAAATCAATTATGATATTGTTTTGAAAATATTGGCGGATGTTCGCGGCGGAGACAAAGTTGATTCGCCGGATCCGGAAAACAAAATGCAAGTGCTGGAAAAATACACGGTCAACTTGACTGAACTCGCGCGTCAGGAAAAACTGGATCCAATCATTGGTCGCGATGAAGAAGTTCGCCGAATTCTCCAAGTATTATCGCGCAGAACGAAAAATAATCCGGTGTTAATCGGTGAACCTGGCGTAGGAAAAACCGCGATTGCCGAAGGCCTCGCGCAACGTATTGTTTCCGGAGACGTGCCTGAAAATTTAAAAAATATGGAGGTTCTGAGTTTGGACATAGGTTCTCTCATCGCCGGTTCTAAATTTCGCGGTGAATTTGAGGAGCGGATGAAGGCGGTTCTTAAGGAAATTCAAAGAAATAAAGACAAATACATCATTTTTATCGATGAACTGCACACTATCGTTGGCGCAGGCTCAATCGAAGGCAGTTTGGACGCGTCGAATATGTTGAAGCCGGCACTGGCTCGCGGCGAATTGCATTGCGTGGGCGCGACAACATTGAAAGAGTATCAGAAATATATTGAGAAAGACGCGGCTCTGGAGCGGCGTTTCCAGCCGGTCCTGGTTTCCGAGCCAACGCTTGAGGACACGATTTCCATTTTACGCGGCATCAAAGAAAAATATGAGGTTCATCACGGCGTGCGCATTACTGATGACGCGATTGTCGCAGCCGCCAAGCTTTCTCAAAAATATATCACAGATCGTTTTCTGCCTGATAAAGCGGTTGATCTTGTCGACGAAGCAACGTCCGCTTTACGGATTGAACTCAACAGCATGCCGATTGAACTTGATAGTTTGAAACGAAAAGTAATGAAGCTTGAAATTGAGAAACAGGCCATTGCCAGAGAAAAAACAGAAACCACAAAAAAGAAACTTGAAGACATTGAAAAAGAGTTGGAGGAACTTAAAGAAAAAGCAAATCGTTTGGAGATTCATTGGAACAAAGAAAAGGAATTGATTAATCAACTGCAAGAAGCGAAAAAAGAAATTGATAAATTAAAACAAGAAGCGGAAATTTTGGAGCGAAAAGCTGAATACGATCGCGTGGCTGAAATTCGCTATGGAAAAATTCCCGAATATGAAAAAGCGATAAAAAACTTACAAACGCGTTTACGGAAATTGCAAACCGGTCCGGGCGGGCGGCAAATTTTGAAGGAAGAAGTTACTGAAGAAGATATCGCGCAAGTTGTTTCCAAGTGGACCGGCATTCCGGTTTCGAAAATGCTGCAAAGCGAAATAGAAAAATTGGCGCATGCCGAGGATGAATTATCTAAACGCGTTATCGGTCAGAAAAAGGCCATCAAAGCTGTGGCCAATGCTTTGCGCCGTTCACGAGCCGGCTTGTCCGAAGAAAATAGGCCGATCGGATCATTTATGTTTCTCGGGCCAACCGGCGTTGGCAAGACAGAATTGGCGCGCGCTCTGGCAGAATTCATGTTTAACAACGAAGAAGCGGTGGTGCGCGTGGACATGTCTGAATTCATGGAAAAGCACGCGGCTTCAAAGTTGATTGGTTCGCCTCCCGGCTATATCGGTTATGATGATGGCGGACAACTCACTGAAAAAATACGACGTCGTCCGTATTCAGTGGTTTTATTCGATGAAATTGAAAAAGCGCATCCTGATGTTTTTCACATGCTTTTGCAAATTCTTGATGACGGACGTTTGACTGACGCCAAAGGCCGCACCGTTAATTTCAAAAATACGATTATCATCATGACTTCGAATATCGGCAGTGATACCATTCTTGACGCGCTCAATAAATCCGAGCTTGGTTTTGGTAATAAAGAAGATGCGCTCAAAGAAAATGTTGATTCGAAAATCATGCACAAGTTGAAAGATTATTTCAAACCGGAATTTTTGAATAGAGTTGATGAGATTATTATTTTTGAAGCGCTGACAAGGGAAAACCTTCGCTCAATAGTTGATTTGCAACTTGATCGCGTGGCCAAGCGTTTGAATGAAAAAGAAATCAGCGTAAAGTTCTCCGTTGAAATCAAAGATTTACTGGCCAAAGAGGGTTATGATCCGCAATTCGGCGCTCGTCCTCTCAAACGCTTGATTCAAAGTAGAATTCTCGATGAACTTGCCTTGCAAATTATTGAAGGAAAAATCAAGGACAAGGTGGCGATTGGTTATGCTGGTAATAAAGTGACGTTTAGATAACAGTTGTAATAATACAAAGTATTTTTGATAAAATGAAAAGGCGCTTTTTAAACGCCTTTTTGTTTGATAAATTAAGATTAGAGAACAACCAGGAATCCTGAACATGCGAGCAACCTGTGTCTGTTTGTGCTTGGTCCGAGGTGCGCGGTATATTTTGATTTAAAATAAACCACAACTTCAAACAAATTGTCAATCATTGCTACCTCTGGAGTATCATTTGTGGAAATTTGCGTACCTAATGCTACCAGCGGATGCCAATTGACAGTATCCGGTGATGCCAGTAAGAAATAAATCATTTCACGTAAATTAGCCGGCCTTATTTTTTTTTGAGATAGCATTTCTTCAACCGCAAAAGCTATTCCAGTATCACAGACAGCCATGGCCGCTATAATTTCGTTTTCATAGCCTTTTTGCTTCAGAAGTTCAAGATGATTCTTCCCGTTAAAGAATTTTTTTTCCAAACATTCTCTATCATCAATATCTGTAAAATAGACAGCAAAATCCAATTCTGAAGCACCAGAAGAAGGGCTAGTGTCTTGGTTGATTGCATCAATCAATAGATTTTCTCTTGGCATGCAAACTCGACCAAGATGCGCGCGTAAAGCAGCTTCTTGAAAAAGACGGATCACTTCTTGACCATTAGTGGCATAGTTGACTGAAACCTTCACGTTTCCTTCTATGCGTCCCATACTACCTCCACTGAATTGTTGGATAAGTTATAATATTAAGGAACATATTAGTAACATAACTGTTGAGCGATTTTTTGTCAAGGTAATGTAATATTTTGTAATATTTGCTATAACAACGAACGGTTGTTTTAAAGCAAAATCTGTACTATACTTAATTAGTATGAAAAAGCGATATTTATTGGTCATGATGGCCATGATTTTTTCTTTGATCGTCCCCTATCAAACTGCTTTTGCAATAAATTTCAACAATGGTTATCTTTTGTCAGATACTGATCTTTTTGATTACAATGCAATGACCTTGGCTGAGCTGCAAAGTTTTTTGGACAAGAAAAACGGTCAGCTCGGCACTTATCAAGCGCTCGACAAAAATGGCATTATGAAAACCGCGTCAGAGATTATCTGGCAAGCAGCGCAGGAATATAAAGTCAATCCGAAATTTCTTTTGGTCATGTTGCAAAAAGAACAAAGTTTGGTTGACGATTCGACGCCGAAACAGTCTCAATATGATTGGGCGGCTGGCTATGGAGTTTGCGACAGCTGTGACGTGAATTCTCCGAGCTTATTGCTCTTCAAAGGATTTGGTTCGCAAGTGGATCGTTTGGCAGGAGTGCAGAGATGGTATGAGGAACACGCGAATGACGCTTGGTTAAAGCAGAAAAACCAATCATACATTATCGACGGGCAGACCGTTTACATCAGCAATCAAGCGACTGCTAATTTGTATAATTATACCCCGCATATTTTAGGCAATTATAATTTTTGGAAAATTTGGAACGAATGGTTCAGTCAAAAATATCCGGACGGCACATTATTGCAAGCTGAAGGAGAGAAAGGCGTCTGGCTGATTGAAAACGGTTTGCGTCGTCCATTTATGTCAAAAGGAGCGTTGGTTTCGCGTTACAACATAAACAATGTTGTAATAATTAGCAAGGTTGAACTGGAAAAATATTTAATTGGCAATTCAATAAAATTTCCGAATTATACTTTATTGATTTCACCGACTGATAATGTTTACATGTTGGTTGACAACAAATTGCGCCTGTTTGAATCAAAACAAGTTTGGCAGACTTTGGGTTTTAATCCTGAGGAATTCGAGATACTCGATATGAGCGATTTTTCCACTTATGAATTCGGCGAGCTGATCACGCTTGCCAGCAGTTATCCGGCCGGCGCATTGCTCCAAAATAAAACCACTGGTGGTGTTTACTTTGTTCAAGATGGGATCAAGTATCCCCTTGTAACCAAGGATATTTTGAAAATTAATTATCCAAAGTATCATTTGACTCCGGTGGCTGTGACCGAGCTGGGTAAATATACCACTGGCGACCCCATCAAGATTAAAGATGGCGAGTTGGTCAAGCCGAAAGACGCGTCAACCGTGTACGTGATTTCTGATGGGAAAAAGTTGCCGATAATTTCCGGAGATGTTTTTGAACGACTTGGCTATAAATGGAGCAATATAAAATTGGTTGAATCAAGCAGTTTGGTAAATCTGGAACTTGGGCCAGTGATTGATCTTGATTTTAAAAAACAATAATTCATATTTTAATATGTAAGAATTGGTAGCGTTGTTTACACTTTGTTATAGATTACTTTTCTGTTGGTTGTCGTGATTATGTTGCATTTCACGGGGTCCGGGGTGTAGTTCGCCCATTCATTTCCCACGAACATT
>JBBTXH010000138.1:419-8851 GCA_038062385.1 Patescibacteria group bacterium | reverse complement strand
ACATTTTGTCAAACTTAGCTAAATTCAGCCAAACTAAAATCCCACCTTCAGTAAAGAGTGGGATTTTGTGTGAAAAGAATGCTAGTTTAAGCGCCGGCAGTGGAACCGATTACTTTGAGCACGAACTTGACGAGCACAAAGCTGGAAAAAACTATAATTAATCCGATGGCTGCCCATTGCATAGCTTCCCGTCCTTTCTTAATACCTTCAGCATCTCCGCCGGAAGTGAGCCAACGCACGCCACCGTAGATGAACATGACGAGAGCAGCGGTTCCTGCCAGTCCGATGACAAATTCAATCACGCGGCCGATCACGTCATTTGGGTCTTCGGTAAAAAGAAAGTTAGGTAGTGTCAATGGTTCTAGCTTTTCGCCGCCGCCGGCTGGAGCAGTGGGTGTTATTATTTCTCCACAGGTTTTAGAAATGGGACTACAATAACCAGAGGCGCAGTCCGCGCCTTTTAGATTTTCATTGCAACCCTCATTCAGGGGTAATAATTCTTTTTCTGCAAAACAGTCATTTGATGACAAAGTGCATGCGATACAGAGGTTGGAAGTGGCACCGCAAGCTCCTGATGCGCATTCGTTGCCATTCCCGTTACCGTCGCATTTAGCGCCAATGTCTAGTAAAGTGCCAATGTCTAGTAAAGTGGTGGTCGGTGTTTCTGTACAAGCGCCTGGCTGGCATGGGAACTTGATTGAACAATCTTTAGCTGCGTTTTTTGCTTTAGAGTCATTAGATATAGCAGCGGCTTTTGTAAAGCAATCTTCAAGATTTTTCGCAGAGGTAGCACTTCCGCAACAAAACTCTCCGTAAGAGAATTTAATGTCAGTGTATGCCGTTGGTTCCGCAAACGTCGGCATCGCAAATGCAAAGGTCAGGAAAGTGATGTAAAAGATTAGTAGTAATTTACTAAATTTCGTCATAATTTTATTTTTTTATTTTTTATGTTACAGATTTCCAGATAAACATACAGATAATACAGATTACTAAAGACAGTTGAGCGAATTAGCGAATTTAACGAATTAAACAATCTTCATTTTCCCAATTTTCTCAAACATCTCAAACTTCAATAGAATATCCCAATCCCTTATCATTTCGTAAATTTCGGAATAAACTTCGTCCAGCTTTTATTTTTAAATGCTTCAATATGTTCTCTCGCGGTTCTGGTTTTGACGAATTCAAGCCAGTCCTGATTTGGGCCCTTGCGGTTTTTGTCAGTAATTATTTGAACAACGTCGCCGTTTTTCAGCCTTCGATCAAGCGGAATTATTTCGCTGTTAATCAAAGCTTGAGCGCATTTATTGCCGATTTCAGTGTGGATATGATACGCGAAATCAATGGGCGTGGCGCCATCCGGTAGATCAATGACATCGCCCTGGGGAGTGAAGACGAAAATGCGATTTTGGAAAACATCAATCTTCGCGCCTTCAAGAAAACTGTTGTTATCTTTTATATTTTTCAGCCAATCAGCCAATTCCGCCACCCATTCCAATTCTTTTTTGCCGATTTTGTCCGCCTCTTTGTATTTCCAATGCGCGGCAATGCCGAGCTCCGCCTGTTCGTGCATTTTTTTCGTGCGGATTTGAATTTCCACGATTTCCTGATCGTCGCCGAAAACAGCGGTATGCAATGATTGATAGCCGTTCGGTTTCGGTTGAGCGATGTAATCTTTAATTCTACCGCGAATCGGACGCCAGAGATTGTGAATCAATCCGAGCGCCGCATAGCAGTCAGCCACGTCGTCAACCACGATGCGCATGGCGACAATGTCGTAAATCTGTTTGACATCTTTGTTGTATTTTAAATATTTACGGTAAAAACTGTAGTAATGCTTGGTGCGGCCGTAAATTTCATAATATTTTATTTTATCTTTATCAAGCCGTCCTTTGATTTTGCGGATCATGTTATTTAGAGTTTTTTTCTTGATGGAAAAATTCGACTTGATGATTTGTTCGGTCTGGATAAATTCATCCGGATAGGCGTATTTGAAAGCTGCGTCTTCGAGCCGAGATTGTAATTCTCCAATACCGAGACGATTGGCGATGGGCGCGTAGATTTCCAGTGTTTCCATAGCAATGCGTTTCTGCTTATCAGCCGGTAAAGCGTAAAGCGTATTTAAATTGTGCAAGCGGTCAGCGAATTTTATAATCACCACGCGAATATCTTGCGCCATGGCCACGAACATTTTCCGCAAATTTTCCACGTAGCGGTCAACTCCGCGGTATTTGATGTGGCTGAGCTTGGTAATACCTTCAACCATTTTTGCGATGTCAGCGCCAAACACTTGTTTGATTTCATCCAGCGTTTTGTCCGTGTCTTCAGGCACATCGTGGAGCATGCCGGCAATAATGATGGGCAGAGGCAATTTCAGTTCAGCCAATGTTTTGGCGGTTTGCAGACAATGTTCAATGTAATCATCACCGGTGGTGCGTTTCTGTCCGCGATGGGCTTCATCGGCAAAATTATAAGCCTGCTCGACCATGCTTAGGTCGGCATCGGGAATGTTTGCTTTGACAGTGTCCAGTAATTGTCTAAGTGTCATAGGATATTCTTTGCTCTGATTTCCATTATATCAAAGTCTAAAGCTTCTTTCCATCGGCTGGCGGCTGAGGAAATCTTCAATATGTTTTTTGGCGCCATGGGTTTTGACGAAATCAAGCCATTCTCGGCGCGGTCCGGGTTGGGAACGATCAAGGATTATTTGTACGACATCATTGGTGCGCAGTTCATAGTTGAGCGGAACGCGCAGATCATTGACCAGCGCTTCTTTGCATTTGTGACCGATTTCAGTATGAACGTGATAAGCGAAATCAAGGGGAGTCGAGCCGATGGGCAAAGAGATGACATCGCCCTTCGGACTGTAAACGTAAATTCTGGTGTCGAGTAAATTGGAAGTGAATTTATTCAGAAATTCTTGATCGTCTTTGTATTGTTGCTGTTCAATGAGCAGGTCGTTAATCCAGGCCGGAACTTTTTTTCGCGGATTTTTGTAATACCAATGCGCGCTGATGCCATAATTCGCTTCTTCGTCCATTTCTTTGGTTCTGATTTGAAATTCCGTGGCGCGCCCGTTGACGCCGAAAACCGTGGTATGCAAACTTTGATATTTGTTGCTTTTCGGATCAGCAATATAGTCTTTGATTCGTCTTTGTTTTGGTTTCCATAAACTGTGGATGATGCCGAGCGTGCGATAACAATCGTCAAGATTCCCAACCACCACGCGCAGGGCAAAGACATCGCCAATGTCATCGAAATTTTTTTTCTTGTCTTTCATCTTCGCGTAGATACTGTAAAAGTGTTTAAAGCGGCCATCTACTTGGCAGTCAATGTTGTATTCTTTGGCTTTTTTTAACAAGAGGTTCTTTGTCTTTTGAATATATTTGTCTCGGTTTTTCTTTTCATCGACATCAAAGCGTCTGGCGATCTTGTCGTATTCATCCGGTTGTAATATTTTGAAAGAAAGATCTTCCAGTTGCCAGCGCAGTTGCCAGATGCCGAGCAAATCAGCGAGCGGAGCCAGGATCTCTCTTGATTCGAGAGCGAGAGGCATGATTTTTTCTCCTTGCTCTGCCCGCGGATTTTTCATGCGGTCGATATTGGAACACATTTTGATGATGACTACGCGCAGATCCTTGGCCATGGCCACCACCATTTCGCGCAGATGAAAAACGTATTGATTGTTGCCGGCTGTTTTGATTGAGCGTATTTTATCCAAATTTTTAATAAGACCGACGACTTCTGCGCCGAATTCTTTTTCCACTTCGTCGAACGAGATTTCAGTGTGAAAAAGTATTTCGTGGAGCAGGGCGGCCGAGATGGCGGCGGCATCGGTTTTTATGGTGGCGAGAGACAAAGCGGTGCGAAATGAATGTTGGAGTAGGTCGTCTTTGTCTCCGTTCAAACGTTGGTGGCTGTAATGATAGCTTCTGACGATAAGTTCGATTTTTTCATTGAGCTCATCGCGTATTTTTTTGTAGAGGTCGGCGTCATGATCAGGCAAATTAAAGAGTAGCGCGGCTGCGATAAAATCAGCTTGGGCGTTTTCATCAAGGGTTCTTCTAGCTAGGTCAACAGCCTCTTGGTAAAGTTTCTTTTTCTTCAAAAAAGAAAAATCATTCAATGCGTTTTTCAGCAGATTGTGCGCTTTTTCAACCATGTCAGTTTCAGCGAGAGGTTGTAACTCCTTGAGTTCATTGATAAATTCAGTTATATCCATATACTACTATTTAATCATAATTTAGAAAAAAATCAAGGGGGCTACGAATTACGAATCTGCTACTAATCTACGAATTTCTACGAAATTGGTTTTTAATTGATTAGTAGCTATCAGTAGATCCGTAGCAAATTCGTCCGCCAGAGGACGGATGCGTCCTTCGGCGTCATAATTCGTAACCTTATGTTCCTTGACAGGTACAGAAATCTTTGCTATAATACCGGTGTTGATGATAGGGAAAGATTCCAATTTGAGAATTCCTGGGCCAAGAGTCTAGGAATTCTCGCTTTTAAAAAATTATCAGTTTGAATCAAAAAACCCGCCTTTGCGTAAAGCTTTGGTGGGTTTTTTGAGTGTAGGGTTCTGGATTGAAACCCCAATTATTTGTTGATGATAAGGGTATCACAGTACCCTACGATTTGGATTATATATGAAGGCTTTAAAAAATACAAGGGGCTGGTGAAAAAGCACAAAATTAGAAGCACAAAATCCAAAGGAAGGTTAAAAATTTAAAATCTAAAACTCAAAACATGGCAACGGGTTTAAAAATTTTGATTTTCAATTTGGAATTTTATTTGAGCTTTGTGCTTAGGGTTTTGTGCTTTCTTTGGCATTTGTACTACACTTCTCATTACCGCAAACCGCTGTTTCTCCTTTTTCAACCATCAGTGATTTGCATACTTCGCAATGAGCTCCGGTTGGTTTGCCCCAGAGAATGAATTTACATTTGGGATAATTGTTGCAGGCGTAGAATACTTTTTTGCCGCGGCCTTTTCGCGAGACGATTTCTCCGATATTGCACTGGGGACAAATCACGCCGGTTGGCTGGCTGAATTTTTTTATGTATTTGCAATCAGGATATTTCGAACAACCGAGAAAAGCGCCGTAACGTCCGCGGCGTTTGGCTAGAGGCGCGCCGCAGTCAGGACATTTTTCTTCGGTTAACTCAAGCTCCTGCGGTTTCCCATCGTCGCCGCTGACCGGTCTGGTGTTTTTGCATTCAGGATAACCGGTGCAGGCGAGGAAACGTCCGAATCGGCCGGTCTTGATGACCATTGGTTTGCCGCATTTTTCGCAGATTTCGTCAGTGGCTTTTTCCGTCAATTCTTTTTTGGTTAGTGTTTTATTTTTTTCTTCCAAGTTTTTATGAAAAGGGAAATAAAATTCTTTGATGATCGGCTGCCATTCTTTTTCTCCGGCCGCGATGGCGTCTAGGTCCTCCTCCATTTTCGCGGTGAATTTATAATCAACTATGGCCGGAAAATGTTCCACCAAGATGTCATTGACAACAAGTCCCATGGCCGTTGGTTTTAATTTTTTATCTTCTTTGGTAACGTAATTTCTTTCTTGTATGGTGGCAATGGTCGGCGCGTAGGTTGATGGCCGGCCGATGCCGTATTCCTCCATTATTTTGACGAGCGTGGCTTCGGTGTAACGCGCCGGCGGTTCGGTGAAATGTTGCGTTGGTTTAATTTCTTCAAGTTCAACCGTTTCGCCAACGTTTAAGTCAGGGAGTAATGTTTCTTTTGTTTCAGTTGAATAAATTTTTAAAAATCCGTCAAATTTGATCGTTTGTCCGTTCGCGCGGAAAGTCGCGTGATTTTTATTATCAACAATGTCAACGGTTTTTGAAGCAATGATCGCTTCATTCATTTGGCCGGCCACGGTGCGGCTCCAGATTAATTGATAAAGTTTGAATTGCTTATCGTCCAAATATTGTTTTATTTCATCCGGGCTGAAATTCGCATGAGTCGGTCTGATAGCTTCGTGCGCTTCTTGCGCGCCTTTGCTGGTTGTTTTGAATCTGCGAACGGTTTTCGGCGCGTATTCTTCGCCGATATTTTTTTTAATGTAGTCATGGCAACTGGTCAAAAATTCATTGGCCAAGTTTAACGAATCGGTTCGCATATAAGTGATCAGACCGACTTGGCCTTTACCGCCAAGATCAACGCCTTCGTACAATTGCTGGGCGATCATCATGGTTTGTTTGGAGCTGAAATGAAGTTTGTTGTTCGCGTCTTGCTGGAGAGTGGAAGTGCGAAACGGTTCCGGTACTTTTTTCTTTGATTCTTTTGATTCTACATTGGCGATTTTATAATTTCCGGTTTTTAATTCATCAGCCAGTTCAGTCGCTTGTTTGGTATTATTCAAATCAAATTTTTTTAGGACCTTACCGTCCAGCGCATTGAGCTTGGCTTCAAATTTGATTTGTTTGCCAGTATTGAAAATCGCTTCAATAGTCCAATATTCTTCTGCTTTGAATTTTTCTATTTCGCGTTCGCGGTCAGCGATGAGGCGCACAGCAACTGATTGCACGCGGCCGGCGGACAAACCCTTGGCTACTTTCTTCCAGAGAAATGGCGAAAGTTCATAGCCGACCAAACGATCCAAAACTCTTCGTGCTTGCTGGGCGTCAACCAAATGCAAGTCAATCTGGCGCGGATTTTTCAAGGCTGATTCAATGGCGCTTTTGGTGATTTCATGAAAAGTTATACGCTCGGAATTTTTTGGTTTGAGAATGGCTTTTAAATGCCAAGCAATGGCTTCACCTTCGCGGTCCTCGTCCGGCGCGAACAAAATTTTATCGCTGGTTGAAGCCAGTTTTTTCAGTTTATTCACTTGTTTCTGGGCTTTTTCGCTAACTTCGTATTTCGGTTCAAAATTATTTTCAATATCAATACCCATCTCCTTTTGCGGCAAATCGCGCACATGGCCATAAGAAGATTCGACCACATAACCGGAAGGTAAAAATTTCGAAATTGTTTTGGCTTTGGTGGGGGACTCGACGATGACTAATGTCTTCATATCAAATGGTTTGGTTATATTAAGAAGTTGCTGATTGCCTTGAAGCGATATAATACTGATCTACTGATAGTTACATGATTTACTGATTACTTGATATTGATGAAGGATATCAAGGGACACGAGGGAAACATGAGCATTGATTTTTAATTTTCTTAATTTATTGTTTTGATTTATTGCTTCTTTGTTTCTATGTCTCATTGTTTTCTCGTGTTAATATGACAGAGTGAAAAAGTTTTGTCAAATTGAATGCGAAATTATTTCGGAAAGTTTGTTCGTTGTTCAAGTTGTTTCTTTACATTAATCCAATGGCTGCGTAAATCGCCGCAAAGAAAGAATGAGCCGGTGATAATGATTAGGTCGTTTTCGGCGGCCTTGGTTAAAACGGCGCGAAGAGCGAGGTGCGGGTTTAAAAAAGATTGCGCCGTCACAGTCTTAATTTTTTTTAGTTCGCGCATGAGTTGTTTCGGTTCTACAAATGATCTGACGGGCGTGAGCGGCCGCGTGCAATAAACAAAGTCAACTTCTTTGATTATTTTTTTGAAGCATTGTTTAATGTTTTTTTCTGCGGTTAAGGCGCAGATTAAATGCGTTTTTCCAGGGCCGCGTGTTTGTTTAAGTGAATGGAGTTGCGCGGCCAAGTAGGCGAGCTTGTCAGGATTGTGCGCGCCATCAAGAATTATCAACGGATTTTGTTGAACGATTTCAAAACGCGCCGGCAGTTTGGCGTTCATTAATCCTTGAGCAATGCTTTGTTCGTTGATTTTTTGATAACGCGTCACAGCTGACGCCAAATCGCAATTGGTTTTGTCTTTAACCACAAACAGTTTGGCGTGTTGTTCTCGACAAGATTTTTTGATAACCGTGAGCGCGTGTTTTCTGTTGGCCGCGGTGAAGACAATTCCATGCTTACGAATAATGCCGGCTTTTTCATAAGCGATTTTTGAAATGGTTTTTCCGAGAATATTCGTGTGGTCTAGTCCAATGTTGGTGATAACGGAAACGATTGTTTTGTGAACCGCATTGGTCGCGTCAAATCGTCCGCCACAACCGGTTTCGAGAACCACGTAATCACAGTTTTTCTTTTTGAAATAGACCAGCGCCGCCAATATCCAAACCTCAAAGTATGATGGCGCCGAGATTTCCTTCGTACATTGTTTGATGATTGGTTTTAGATCGTCAACCAACCGAATGAATTCTTGAACGGAAATAAATTTATTGTTGATTTGAATTTTTTCCGTGGCTACTGAAACAAAAGGGGAGAAGTGCGCGCCGACTTTGTAGCCGGCTTGTTGTAAAATATTATAAATGTAATTTGTCACCGTGCCTTTGCCACTGGTTCCAGCGATGTGAATTATTTTAAACGCGCGATCAGGGTTCTCGGTTAACTGTAACAAGAGGCGCATGCGCGACA
>JBBTXH010000138.1:0-409 GCA_038062385.1 Patescibacteria group bacterium | reverse complement strand
AATATTTTTCAGCGGCGCAATATTTTTTGTAGAGGATAGGATTCATGGGGGTGGATTAATTGGGGGGATGCGAGACGCGTGACGGTAGGGACAGAACACTGTTCTGTCCCTACCGTCACGCGTAAATTGTTTTATTGTTTCTATGCCTGCCTGCGCAGGCAGGCTTAATTGTTTATTTTTTGCTGATGAAGTACGTACAATTACCTAGATTGCGGATGCGGCCTTTGAGTTCAAGCAAAGTGAGCGTGGCATTGACTTCTCGCATGGTTAAGTCAGTACGTTTCATGATTTCATTGATATGCAAAGGCTCCAGTTCCAAATGTTTTGTGATCGCGCCTTCTTCCGGAGAATCAGGAATGGCGGATTCCGCGCTTTTGAACTGTTTCAATTCCTTTAAATTTAACTCTTC
>JBBTXH010000137.1:0-2488 GCA_038062385.1 Patescibacteria group bacterium | reverse complement strand
CGCTTAGAACTTACAACAAAACGTCGCTCGCGGAAGTAGAATTAAATCGGCTTCTTTATGGTGTTTACGTTAATGCCGATAAGCAAAGCTATAGCGGACTGATGTCGATTGTTAAGGGTGTCAATTCAAACGCCGCTTATCTGTCCAATACTGATTTGCAGGGCACAGGGTTATACATTACCAGCCAGAATGTCGGCGGAATTATTTCCGGCAATGAAACAGGTTTGTTCGTAAAGTCTAGCAAGCTCGGAATCAAAACCAGTTCTGATACTCAAGGAATTTCTTCGCTTTTGACCAAGTCCGGAGAGACGATTTCTGAAACAAAGTTGAATTTTTTTAATGCCGGTAGTAAACCGGTCGGTCTTGGCGCTTATAATTATAATACCGGTGGCGCGAGTACCAATAGTTCGGCTGAATTGGGTTTGGAAAAAATCGGTATCAGGGCGGCGGGCGATCTATACGCCGGTTATTTTTCAGGCAATGTTTATATTAATGGCACGTTGAATGTAAAGAGTGGTTGTGCCGGCTGTGCTGATTTGGCGGAAGCAATTTCAATGGAATCTAAAGTAGAGGCGGGAGACATTGTCGCCATGAATCAGAATTTAAAATTAAGAAAAGCCAGAAGAGGAGACCAAGATATTGTTGGCGTTGTTTCAACAACTCCGGCCATGACTTTGAATAACAGTACGGAAATAAATGGCGCGCCGCTCGCACTCGCCGGCATTGTACCGGTTAAAGTTACTAATGAAAACGGACAAATTCGAGCCGGTGATTTTATTACCGCGTCTTCAACCGTTGGTTATGGCATGAAAGCAATTGAACCGGGAACGGTTGTCGGTAAAGCGTTGCAAGACTTGAAAAATGAACGCGGAACAATAAAAATAATTGTTAGTTTGAGTTGGTACGGCGGACAATAAAATAAGCTGGGGAACTAATCAACTTTTGCTAGTTGATTTGATGGGTAAATGGTAGTAAAACAAAGAGGTCAAACAACCAATGGTTGCCTTCGTTAACACTTCAACATATAGGGAGGTGAGAGATGAGAGGCAAGATAGTTCAGGAAATGGTCTTTACCAGTTTGGTGGACAAAGCCAATCGTACCGGACATTTGGTTAAACGTATTGTGATCGTTGAAGCAGGCAATATCGCGATCACGCCGTACAAAGGACAAGTATACGTTTTTACGAGTTTTGTTTTTACCAGTGCCAGCAGCGTGGTTGGCGAGGTGGAAGTGCCTGATGAATTAGTTGAGAGCGCGCGCGCTTTTGTTCATGCGAAAGAGGAGTTCAATGGGCTTCGTGAAAAGTTTGAAACACTTCTTAGATGAAGCAAGCGAAGCGAGGCGGCGATTCTTCACAAGAATCGCCGCCGGATTAAAACTATTTTTGTATGTTAAATTTATTCAATACCTTATCCAGAAAAATTGAAAAATTCGAGTCGCTCAAAAAAGATTCAGTCGGTATGTACACTTGCGGGCCCACGGTTTATGATTTTAGCCATATCGGAAATTTGCGTTCATATATTTTCGCGGATATTTTGAAGCGCGCTCTGATGTTCACCGGCTTTGAAGTGAATCACGTGATCAACGTGACGGATGTCGGACATTTGACCAGCGATGGCGATGACGGCGAAGATAAAATTGAAAAAAGCGCGCAGCGGGAATCAAAGAGCGCTTTGGAGATTGCTGAATTTTATTTTCAAGCGTTCAAAAACGATTTGAAAAAATTAAATATCATTGAACCGAATATTTGGTGCAAAGCAACCGAACACATTGTCGAACAAATTGATTTTATTAAAAAGTTGGAAGACAAAGGCTTTGTTTACAAAATATCCGATGGTATGTATTTTGATACTTCAAAATTGAAAGATTACGGAAAACTCGCGCGTTTGAATTTGGCCGGCCAAGAAGCCGGCGCGCGAGTTGATATAAATTCAGAAAAGAAAAATCAAACTGACTTCGCAGTTTGGAAGTTTTCCCCGAAAAATGAAAAACGCCAAATGGAATGGGACTCTCCTTGGGGCGTTGGTTTTCCGGGTTGGCACATTGAATGTTCAGCCATGAGTATGAAATATTTGGGCGAATTGATTGACATTCATACCGGCGGCATTGATCATATTCCCGTTCACCACACCAATGAGATCGCGCAGAGCGAGGCTTTGCTCGGAAAACCGTTTGTGCGTTTCTGGCTGCACGGCGAATTTCTTCTGATGAATGAAAATAAGATGTCGAAGTCAGACGGCGGATTTATTACTTTGCAAACACTCATTGATCGCGGCTTTGAACCAATGGTTTATCGTTTCTTTTGTTTATCCGCGCATTATCGCAGTAAACTCAATTTCAGTTGGGATGCCTTGGAAAACGCGCGTGAAAGTTGGTTGAAATTTAAAACAAAATTCCTTGATCTCGGACAACAGCCGGGCAAACCTGACGCAGAGTTCTTGAAAAAATTTGCTAATGAAATTGATAATGACCTGTCCATGCCGCAGG
>JBBTXH010000136.1:0-6800 GCA_038062385.1 Patescibacteria group bacterium | reverse complement strand
GACAATACCCGCCGCGGCAAAAAGAATATAAATCAGCGGACTTTGAAATTGCCGCGAGAAAACAAGAAGCAGTCCGTCCACTTTCTCTTCGGGAAGTTTATTGAGTCCGTATTCTTGAAAACGCTCAGTCGCTTCTTCTTTTGTTAAACCACGTTCACGAGAATGAAATATGTCAAGAACATCGGGGGTTGTTTTTGTATGCCACAAAATTTGTTGCAGTTTTGTCATAAGTAAATCTACTTTATTAGATGTTACACTCGGAAACGTAGGCGGGTTGCTTCTAGGCTTAAATGATTTGCCCTGAAGAGGAATCGAACCTCTATCGCAAGATCCGGAATCTTGCGTCCTATCCGTTGAACGATCAGGGCAAGGCTACAAATTATGCGCCGAAGGACGCATTCGTCCTCTGGTGAACTAATCACTACGAATGTTACAAATTACAAATTTTGTACCTGCCCGACAAAACTCCTGGAACAGAGCAAAGGCCGGGGCGAATCTGCGAATTTACCTAGCTGTAACGAAAAACTAAAATTATGAACCAAAAAAAGCAAGCCTTGAAAATAAGCTTTACTCCAAAACCCATTTCAAATCTGCTTTAACTGATTCCATTGAATTGGCGCTAACTGTTCTGATTTTAAATCTGTTTTCTTCAGGATAACGCGTTCTTTTAATATGCGCGACAAATTCCTGCAGTTTTTCCTTTTCAATCGGACCATTCATCGTATCCTTTGGTTCGTCTGCGACCGAAACATCTTTCTCGCGAATAAAATACGACTCAATGATTTTTTCCCATTGATCGTCATAAATTATCAAATACTCCGGCTGATGCCTTGGTCTTTTATTCACCATAAAACACTTGCGAATTGACGATTAGTTTTTGACGCGCCGTTAATTTTAAAGTTTCCGTGTCTAAAAGTTCAATATAATAAAACTCAATGAGTTCATTATTCGCGATTTTTTTCAATAAATCATCCGGCAAGACATGATATTTTTCGCCGTTAATTTTGTAAATAAATTTTCCAGATTCGTTGTAGCGGCCGCTTTTAACATAATATTTCTCCAACTTTCCACGACCGAAATTAATAGTTACGCCCTGTTTAATCGTTTCTTTGTTAGTATAATGTTTTGTGGTTAAAATAACGCCGGAAGTAACCAGCCCGGCCAAGACAATCAGTTGAAAAACAATGAATATTTTCAATTTCAAATTTTTCATGCCGCGCTTTTTCCAAAGTATGACAATCGCGCTGCAAAACAGAACCAAAAAAAATAAAGTGCAAAAACCAACCCACAAAAATTGGCGGTTGAAAAAACCCGCCAATTCATCTAGTTGCTCCGCGGATAGTTGCCCCTGCTGATTCAACTTCAAAGTATCAGAACCTGCGCCAACAATGGCTGGCGCTAGCAACAAAATAGCTAAAAATAATATAGCAAGTTTTTTCATGATCAAGGTATTCGGCAATCAAGTTTACGATAAATTATGAATATAAATTTATCCGCTCAAATCATCCATTAAACCGACTCAAAAATTTTAACGCGCCCTTTTGGCGTATTTGGCAGATTTGTTTCAATGGGTTTTAACCAATCCTGCCTGTAAAAAAAATCATTACATGGGCCATAAGAGACAATTCTTATTCTTTTGTTCCGCGCAATCTCCCGTAATTTTTCAATAACCTGTTCTAATGTTGACAAACAAAAAGGATTAAAGAGGAAAAACACCGAACCATCAGAATAATCTTGTTCCAACACGTTTCCCTGTCGAAACTCAACATTATCCAGTTCAAATTTATTCTTAATGGTATTCGCCTCCTCTACTCGCTCCGGCACAATCTCAATGCCCTTATATTTTCCCGGCGTGGTCATCGCTCCATACAAGGGAATTCGGCCATAACCGCAACCCAAATCATATAATACATCATCACCTTTTAAGTTTAACTCTTTCAAAAAATCCCTGATATACTCATACGGTGTACCTTGATAAGCAAACTGTTCGTTGCCGTATTCTTTCAACCTTTTATAATCTACCTTTTTTTCAACTTTATTATCGTTGATCCCAAATATAATATCAATTGTCTCGTCGTCCATTTTGTCGTCAGACCAATGCATCTCCACAATATATTTCTTTACTTCTTCATAATTGGAAGACATTCTAGTGTAAAAAGTTTGTTCTATGGCCGCTAATCGCTCCATCAATTTCGGATATTGGTAGATATGAAATCGTTCATATCCTTCTTTCAATTCAGGATGTTTCGATAAAAATTGTTCTCGCTCTGGCGGCGTTAAAACAAAAAAATCTTCAACGTTCCAATAAGAATTCCCCGTACCGAATATTTCTTCAGACCTGACATATTCACCTCTTCTAGCTTCTAATTCATTGAGATACGCAGATATAACATGACCCCAGACGCTCATCAGTCGCCAAGATAACTTGCGCATTTGGTCAATATCTTTCATAATTTCCCTGAACTCTTTCAGGGCATATTCTTGAGGCAAAATTTTAACTAAATCGTCAATCTTTTCAAAGCTATCATGGTATGACAGTGCCTCTTTCTTGAATTCTTCAAAAGTTATTTCCGGCTGCAAAATCAAACCGTGTACTGCTTTAATTTCCTCTTGATCAAGCCGCTCAGTAAAAGAAAGTTTCCCTTCTTCTTTATACTCTTGATAATTTTCCCAATAATCTTTTATACTTTTTATGAAACGAGCGCGTTCCGGATCAGCTTCGCTGTCCGCGCCAACTTCAACAACGGCGACTGGTTTATTGTTTTTATTTTCTAACGCGCTGTCTTCATGTTTCATGGCTTTTGCTTTGATTTTTTCTTAAATTCTGGTGCCCAGGAGAGGATTTGAACCTCCATGGCCTTGCGGCCGCTACCACCTCAAGGTAGTGCGTGTACCAATTTCGCCACCTGGGCAGAACAAGTCCGACGAGCAAGACAAGCAAGACGAGTAAAACTAGTACGTCGAGAAAAGCTTATAATATACTTGTTTCGCTCATCTCGCTTGTCTTGCTTGTCTTGCTCGTTTTACTATTCCACGCTAATCGCCTGCACCGGACAAGCATCTTTCGCTTGATTTACCAAGTCTTCTTTTCCAGCGTGATCGCCGAGAATAACTTCAGCCTTGCCGTCATCAGTCAAACGAAAAACATCCGGCGCAATTGCCGAACATGTCCCGCAACCAATACAAGTTTCTTTGTTGATTTTAATATCCATATTCTTTAATAAGATGATTGGGATAATTGGGAAATTTGAGATTATTGGGATATCTATGACAACTCAAACAAATCTCAAACATCTCAACAATCCCATCATTTGATTATTTTTAAACGATTTTTCCCCACAATAACTTTGAGTTTTCCCGGTTCAACTTCAACTTTAATCGGCGTCTTGATCACGCGATAGTCGTCCATCAAAGCCGGTAAATATTCAAAACTTTTTATGGCAAATTCATTCCCCTGAATCAAACTGTCAATCTGCGGTTTTTCTCCACCTCCAAACCAACGCCGCTTTTGCCCTTTTCTTCTGATAATAAGCTCCAGCAATTCATCCTGCGCAGAACATTTCTTCATTTTTCTTTCCATACTTTCACCGAGTGGCGGCAAATAAAAATTCACCACCTCGACCGATTCGCAATCAGCTCGCGGCACAATTTTATAACTATCTTTTTGAATACTCAAACGATCCAAATTCTTGGTGATTTTCAGATTGGAAAAGAAATATTGATTATTGACCTTGCCCAAATCAAAGCTCACAATTTTTCTGGCCGCAATCACGTCGCAAGCCGCTTCCTCGAGCGGTAAACCCAGACATTCAGCCAAATGATTATTCTCACCCACCGGAATCATTCCCAAGCTGACATTGTTTTTCGCGGCCGCGTCCACCACTTTCAAAAAAATCTTTTCATTACCCACCACGATGATTGAATTCGCTCCGCGCTTCACTTCATCAGCGATCAGTTCATCAATGCTTTTCAAAAGCGATAATTTTTCATGTTTCCCCTGAATTTCCAAATCCAAAAGCCGCGTCTTGATGCGGTCAATAACCTTTTCGTATTTTTTATCGCCAAGAAAGGTATCGTAAAGATAATAATGCATACTTTTTTCAAAGCAAAACAAATCCAATAATTTATCGCACTCGTCTTGCTCGCTTGCCCTGAACCCAAATGTGTAACAATTTGTGGTGCAGGGTCTTGCTCGTTTTACTCTTTCACCTGTTCCGCGGGTTTTTTAACAGCCGTTGTTCCGCCAACTTTTTCAGTCATGGAACACTTGCCGTTAAAAATGGCTCCGGCGGCAATACTCAAAGTTTGCGCTTCGATATCGCCATTCACCTCCGCGGTTTCAGCTAGTTCTAATTTTCCTTGAACTGAAATATTTCCGTCAACTCGACCGGAAACAAAAGCTTCTTTGGCCTTGACGCCGGCTGTGACTTTCGCCTTTTCGCCAATACGGAGTGTTTGCTCTGTTTTTAAACTGCCAACCACTTCCCCCTCCACCACAATACTGCCATTGCTCACCAAATCACCTTCAATTTTAATGGAGCGTCCGATAACCGTGTCGTCATTTTCGGCAAAATTAGCTTTTGCCTCATCATCATTTGATCTGAACATCATACGCGTAAATTAAGAATAAAACCCCTCCCTTAAACATGACCTCATTTTACAAAACATGCCTACTAATGTCAATCTTGGTCTCAAACATAAGCACAAAATTCAAAACTCTAAATTCAAATCAAATTCAAAAAATTAAAATCTAAATTTCAAAACAAGTTGAGGAAATTCAAATTTTAGGGATGTAGGAAAGTAGGGTTGTAGGGCGGTAGGATGTAGGAATTAGCAAAAATAATTTCCTGGCAATTCCCCTTTAACCCTTCTCCCTGTCCCGCCAATCTTCCTAATCCTTCTAATCATCCTAATCCTACAAATCCCAATAATCTCAAACATCACATCTTGTCCACGGTTTCAATGCCGAGCAAAGTCAAGCCGGTTTCCATGGTTTCACAAACTTTTTGAATCAGGAGCAAACGAAAATTTCTAACTTCATCGTCCGCTTTCAAAACCGGACAATCATGATAAAAATTATTGAAACAATGCGCCAAATCCAATAAATATTTGGCTATGCATGACGGATCAAGTTCTTGCCCTGCTTTTTGCACCATCTCTCCAAAACCAGTCAATTCCAACAGTAATTTTTTTTCCGAACTATGTAACACAAAAAAGGCTTTAAGATTTGTTTTTGATTTTCCGCCAGCGGCGGATCCGCCTTGGGCGGAGAGTTTTGGGCTTTGAATTTTGTGTTTCGCAATGACACTTTTAATCCTCGCCACTATATATAAGAGATACGGCCCACTATCTCCTTCCACGCTGACCGATTCATTTATATCAAAAGCCATATCATGATCCACTCCGATTTTCAGCATGGCGTATTTCACAGCCGCGGCGCTGACCTTTTTCACCACTTCGTCCTTGTTTTCCAGTTCGCTTTTAAACATTATTTCTGAAATCTTTTTTTCCACTTCATCTAAAAGCCATTCGCCGAGTACAACCTGACCGGTGCGCGAACTCATCTTACCGGATTTGAGAGACACCCAACCGTAGGCTAAATGCTTTTCTTTATCTTTTGATTTCGGCAGAACAAACTCCAAGGCTTTGAATAGCACTTTGAAATAATCTGTCTGTTCCTTGCCGACAACGTGAATTATTCTTTCCGGCTTGAATTCCTTGAATTGCGCTTCCGCCAAAGCCAAATCTTTGGCTTCGTAAGTAGGAAAACCAATGCTATTTATAAAAACGCGACTGTGCAAACCATATTTTTCTCCTTCAAAAATAATCGCGCCTTGGCTCTTCTTGAAAACCTTTTTCTTTAAATATTCTAGCGTTAATTCCTTGCCTCGCGCGAAAACTTCCGACTCAAAATACAGCCGAACAAATTTTGTGTTCAAACGTTGATAAATCTTATCGAAATATTCGAGACTCCAGGCTCTCGTTGTCTCATAAATTTCTTGAATTGAATCATCTTTGCCGTAAATCTTTTCGTTCAACTCGTTAACCTCTTTTTTTGCTTGCTCGTTTGTCTCATACGTTTGCCCGCCAAGCGCGTAGGCTCTGCCCAAAAAATTTATTCGTTTATCTAAACTTTCCTTTTTAATTTTTTCATATTCAGCGGCCAATTGCTTTATGCCCCACAAGGCCTTGCCAATATGCAGACCGACGTCGCCCTGATAATTGGCGCGAATAATTTTATAACCGATAAATTCTAAAATCCGACTGATGCTTTCGCCGGTAATGATGTTTCTAAGATGACCGATGTGAAACGCCTTATGCGTATTCGGATGCGCGAACTCCACCATAACCGTTTTTTGCTTTTTTATTATGTCATCCTGAGCCGCGTCGAAGGATCCAGTCTCGCTTAACGCCTCCCCGGTTAAAAACGCATCCGCGAGCCAAAAATTAACATACGGCCCGGCTGCGTTCACCCGTTCAAAAACCGTCGTATCATTTATTTTGGCGATTTCTTGCGCCAATTCTGTCGGATTTTTTTTCATTTTTTTCGCCAACTCAAAGCACGGCAGGCAAATATCTGCGTCAATATTTTTTGGCGGTAAAACAAAATCATCCGGACTGATGTCAGCGTTCGTCGCTTGCGATAACACTTTGCTTAATTGTTGTTTTATCGCGCTCATAGTTTTAATACGTGTCATCTTTTACTTTAACTGTTTCTTCTTTTCTCCCATAATTTTTCAATTCTTCCGGATCATCCGGCAGAAAATCAATCCCGGCAAATTCCGGCACGACAATGCCGT
>JBBTXH010000135.1:0-6447 GCA_038062385.1 Patescibacteria group bacterium | reverse complement strand
AAAAAACACCTGTCAAATTTATTTTTATTCTTTTATTGTTTTTATGTTTTTGCCTTGTTATAACCCGAAGATCGTTTTCAGTTCCAGCTTGGCCTTGTCTCCCAAGACCTCCATTATGCCTGATTCAATGAAAACTTTCGAAGAAAAACGATCCAAACCGTCGCCGATTTTCATATCAGGTTCATGGGTGGTGGCGTATTTCTCAAATGTTTTCAAAAGTTGAATCACTTTATCAGCGCCGTATTTCTGTTCCAAACGCACGAAGACGCAAGCCGCGGTATTATACCAATTATTCTGCGCGTTAACCTCTTTTGAATTCCAACTTTTATTTAAATCAGCATAGGACTTCACAATTTGCGTTTGCGCGTAACTCCCCGATAACTTCCAACCCTCGTCATAACAAACTAATTTCGTTGAAGAATTTTTCATAGCCGCGTACGTCGCGATCCCTTCGCTCGCCCAGTGCGGCAAATTCAGTTGTCCGGTGAAAATATGCGTGAGCTCATGGCCGTTGTTGCAGATATCTGCGCCAACCTCTGATCCACGGCCGGTCTCGTCGCGTTTCAATTCACTATCAAGCGATTTTTTTGTTCTGTAATAATACACGGAACTCGCTTCCGGACTGGCAAAGTCTTTATTTTCATCGCCTAAAACAAACGTTATGAATAATTCATTATATTGAGGCAGAACGCCTAACGTTTTTTTTAACAACGGAAAACAATTTTTCATGTCCCCCAAGTTTTTCTTAGCCAAAGCTTCATAACCAACCGGGACAATCACATTAAACTGGCCGTCGCTGTACTTTTCATATTCTTGGGCGCATTGCACGAGGCAAGGATTATACGCCTGATAATTTCTATTGCCTGAATTCAATTGATTGCAGGAATAATTCGCGCAGGATAATTGTTTTCCTTTCCATCCTGTCCCCGGCTCTTCAATCTGCCCTGGTTTTTCGTAAATAAAATTAACAAAAAACAAAACACCGACCAAAAGCGCCAAAAATATAATCAAAAAAATCAACTTTTTGTGTTTCATAAATACAATAGTATTATATCAAACAATCTTTTTTTATCCTAACCAAAAGAGACTCGAAAAACCGAGTCTCTTTTTTCTTTTGATCTATTAGAGATTCAACAGCGTAAACAACTTTGACACGTCTTTGCCGATAACGCTGTTTGTCGCTTCTTTGACGAGCGCATTCGCACCGCTCTCGCTCACCCCGCCCATCCAAAAATTCATCCAATTAGCGCCGCCAAGTGAAGTGACCCCGCATTTCGATTTATCGATACTGACACAGTTATCCAGTTCTTTTTCATGGAGCTTGATGACAATGTCTTTCACGCAATCAGATCCGCATTTATAATCTTCTTTGAGACCCATAATATACAGAGAGCCCTTGATATGCTGATCCTCTTTTTGGCTGGCAGTTAAACTGATCTTGCCGTCGCGCAAATCGCGATAGAAACTGTAATCCAAATATCGTTTGTTGCCCATCAAAATTCCGCCGGTCGCTTTTCCTTTTTCTGTGAGGTACGCATCGCCATCAGCCATTTGCGTACTGACGCAGTTCAATCGTTCATTTGTCTGAATCGCCACAGCTTCGTGGAACCATGAAGGAACAGCGTGAAGCATTTGATACAAGAAATAATGCGCTGTCTCATGAACATCAGCTGTCAAATATGAAGCTTTGGTTGGAACAACATCACCTTTAGCGCGAAAACCATTCAAATTATTAAATAAAACATAATCAGCTCCGCCGACACCGCCCTCAATGCCGGTGCAACCGTTGGTTTGATCGCATTTATCCAAATCCGGATTGTAAAAAACTTTGTAGCTCAAACGCGGCGCGGAATACTCAAAATAATCACTCAAACATTTTATCACTTCAGTTTGAATCGACAAAACATCATCAAGCAATTCTTCTTGAGGTCCGCAGCTGTTGCAAGCTGACTTCGCCGCGGCGATACAACTGTGCCTTCCCTTCAAAACATCATACTCATCGCACGCGCATTCCACTTTCGCGTAGGCATTGCTGTTTGTCGAGGCCGGCGCCGCGCAGTCAAGATAGCACATGTCTGCGGTCTTGGCTTTCGTAACGTCATCTACTTTTCCATTGTACGATTCGCCTGTTTCGCATTTAAAGTTACCGCAGAAATTTGTGTTCGACAAAGTTACGGCCGTACACTTACCGGACACGCATTTTTCATTCGGCTGGCAAATGCCGCAAGTATATTTGCTGGCGAGCAAATCCGCGCTAGAAATAGTTGATCCGGTTGAAGTAACCGCTGAAACCGTTGAATCAGAATTGGTGATAACTTCAAGATTGGAATTGCTGATGCCAAGACCTAATTCTCTCATGACTTTGAACGCGTCAGCCGGCTTGCCAAGATAATATGCTTTGCCATTAACCGGATAAATATAATACGCTTTGCCTAAATCTTCCACGTCCAATAAAATTTTACCCCAAACGCTCTTCGGAAAAATCGTGTACTTGGTAATGTACGCGTGCGTAGCGCCCAGTCCCAATTCTTTCATGATTTTCAGCGCATCCGCCGGCTTGCCCAAATAATATTTTTTCAAATTGACCGGGTAAACATACCAAGCCTCGCCGTTTTTTTCCACCTGCAATAAAATTTTTCCTTTGAGTGTTTCCGCCAATGTTTTGGCGCTCGCGCCGGTTGCAAAAACAACCGCGATGGCCAAGACTACAGCGACTGACCCAAGGAGTAGCAATCTTTTCATAAAATTTATATGAATTATAGTTATCGCACCACTGCTCCAATTATACTACGTCTTTCCTATTAATTCAAATCAAACAATATTCGAGTTGCTTTTTAGCTGGGAATGTGCTAATTTAAGTTTATATGAATAAATTCAATGTCGATGAAAATTCTGTTGCTGCTCGCTTGGATGTGTTTTTAACCGATAGAACCGGCCAAACGCGCAGTCAAATCAAAAAAGCCATTCTCAATGGCCAGGTTTTGATTAATGGAAAAAAGGCCAAGGTGCATCAGTTTTTGAGGTTAAATGATAAGATTGATATCATCGCCAAAGCAGAAGCACAAAACACAAAATCCGAAACTCAAATAAAATCCAAAATCCAAAATTTAAAATCTAAAATTCGTTCCCTCGTTACCTCCCGATTTCCCTCGCCCTCCCTCGCCCACCACAAAATTCAACCGACAATCATTTTTAAAAATGATGACTATATTATCATTGATAAACCAGCCGGAATTTTAACTCACGCCACCAAATCATCCACTGATCCGACCCTCGTTGATTGGCTGGTAAGAAAATTCCCGGAGATAACAAAAATTGCCGACAGCGAAGCTCTGAAAAGAGATGACTCAACTTTTCGGCCGGGCATTGTGCATCGTCTCGACAAAGCTGTCTCAGGGGTCATGCTCATCTGCAGAAATCAAGACGCTTTTGATTATTTCAAATCGCAATTCAAACAGCGGAAAGTTAAAAAGGAATATCTGGCTCTAGTGCATGGAACGCCGGCCCATGATCATGGGTTTATTGAATTTGAGATCAGCCGCAAAACTGACACCGGCCTCATGGCCAGCCACCCAAAAAATTCAGGTAAAGGACGACCGGCTAATACTGAATATATAATCGAAAAAAAATTTCTGAAAACCACGCTTGTTCGAGTCATCCCTCATACCGGCCGAACCAATCAAATCCGTGTTCATTTCTATGCGCTGGAGCATCCGATTGTCGGCGACGAAATGTACAAAATGAAATCATTCAAACTGAAAACAAAGGTCAATCGATTGATGTTGCACGCTCAAAAATTGGCGTTCGTTGATCTGAATGGCGATGAGCAAACCTATGAATCAACGCCGCCTGCGGCTTTTGAGGAAACAATGAGCGCGCTCAAATAAAAATCCATCGAACAATATGCCAAATGAATTATTTTTATTAAGCGGCCCCTCCGGCGTGGGTAAAACAACCATTGCTCAAGAACTCTTGAAGCAACTACCAAACATGGAACGATTGGTCACTTACACCACGCGGCCACCACGGCCGAATGAACAGAGCGGGGTTGATTATCATTTTATTTCTGCCGAAGAATTTGAAGAAAAAATCAGCAATAACGAGATGTTTGAATACGATGAACATTATGGGAACTTGTACGGCAATAGCCGCCACGATCTCGACGAAATCTGGCAAAACAATAAAATCGCGCTCATGGTTTTGGATGTTAATGGCGTTAAAACCGCTAAAAAATATTTTCCCGAAGCCAAGACAATCTTTGTTCTGCCCGATACGCTCCCAAATCTTGAAGGTCGCATTCGCAATCGGCCGATGACTGAAGAGGCTTTCAAAAAACGCTGGGCCATGGTTCATCCTGAATTGGCCGAGGCTGATCAATACGATTTTCAAGTGGTTAACCAGGAGAATCAACTGGCCGAGGCAGTACAAGCTGTAAAAAATATCATTATCAACCCAGCTTGACAAGAACTATCTTATTTTATATACTACCCATCAGTTATAATAATTTTGCTAAAAATATGGTTGCTATCAAAACAACATCAACCGCGGAACTTGACCGCACTTTTCCTGAAGTTAAGCCGGGAACAGTCGTTCGCGTTCACCAAGAAATCACAGAACTCAATCCAAAAGGCGAGGAAAAAAAGAGAATTCAGATTTTCGAAGGCACGGTACTTGAACGCAAACACGGACACGGCATCGGCTCCACCATTACTGTTTACAAAATCACTGAAGGCGTGGGCGTGGAAAAAATCTTTCCTCTTTTCGCTCCGACCGTCAAGCAGATTGAAGTGGTCCAACAAAACAAAGCCAGCCGAGCAAAACTCGATTATATAAGACGACCGCACAAGAAAATGCAAGAAGTTAAATAAACAAAATAAAATGTACGGACAGAACAATGTTCTGTCCGTACATTTTATTTCTTATTTTTGTTTTGTTTATTTCAACACGCTTTTCAAATACTGTCCGGTCAAGGAATTTTTGTTCTTTACCACTTGTTCCGGCGTTCCTTCGGCCACCAGATAACCACCCTTCTCACCGCCCTCAGGGCCAAGGTCAATTATCCAATCGCAATTTTTTATCACTTCAAGATTGTGTTCAATGATCAAAACAGAATTTCCTTTTTCAACCAGTTTATCAAGAATAAACAGCAGTCGTTTAATATCATCAAAATGAAGTCCGGTGGTTGGTTCGTCAAGAATATACAAAGTCTTGCCGGTGGCATAGCGGGACAATTCAGTCGCCAGTTTAATTCTCTGCGCTTCTCCGCCGGACAAAGTGGTAGCCGGCTGGCCGAGCTTCAAATAGCCAAGACCAACTTCTTCCAAAATGCTCAACTTCTCGTTCAAAATCGGCGTATCGCCAAAAAATATTTTCGCTTCAGCCACCGTCATGTCCAAAACATCGGAAATGTTTTTCCCGCGATAATGGATTTCCAAAGTTTTCTTGTCATAGCGTCGGCCCTTGCATTCAGCGCATTCCACGTAAACATCCGGCAAAAATTGCATTTCAATTTTAATCAATCCGTCTCCGCCACAGGCTTCGCAACGTCCGCCTTTCACGTTGAAACTGAATTGCCCGGCATCATAACCTTTGATTTTCGCTTCCGGCACTTGCGTGAACAAATCTCGAATATAAGTGAAAACGCCGGTGTAAGTCGCCGGGTTTGACCGCGGCGTGCGGCCGATCGGCGATTGGTCAATAGTGATCACTTTATCAATATTTTCCAAACCGACAATGGTTTTATGTTCAGCCGGCAAATCTTTTGAACGATAGAAATACCGCGCCAAAGCTTTTGATAAAATCTCTGTCATCAGGGTTGATTTCCCGGAGCCGGAAACGCCGGTAATGGCGACCAATTTCCCCAAAGGAATCTTAACATCAATATTTTTTAGATTGAACGCGCTCGCTCCTTTTATTTCAATCGCCTTGCCATTGCCGCGCCGCGTTTTGTTTATAATTTCAATGGTTTCTTTTTTTGATAAATATTTTCCGGTCAATGATTTCGGATTTTTTTTGATTTGCTCAATAGTGCCTTGCGCCACCACCTCGCCGCCGTAAATTCCGGCGCCAGGGCCAATGTCAATAATGTGATCAGCCGCGCGCATCATGTCCTCATCGTGTTCAACGACGATAACCGAATTGCCCTTATCACGTAAATTTTTCAATGTCGCAATTAATTTATTGTTATCAGCTGGATGAAGTCCGATAGACGGTTCATCGAGAACATAGATAACTTCGGACAAAGATGAACCGAGTTGCGTAGCTAGTCGAATACGCTGAGCCTCTCCGCCGGACAGAGTGGTCGCGCTTCGTCCTAGGGTCAAATAACTAAGGCCAACGTTTTCAAGAAAAACCACGCGGCGTTCAACTTCTTTGATAATCGCTCCGGCCACGCGAAATTCCACATCATTGATCGGTTCGCTGATATAATTAAATTCTTTTTTGGAT
>JBBTXH010000134.1:10011-10821 GCA_038062385.1 Patescibacteria group bacterium | reverse complement strand
AGCATTGAAAATCGGTTCTGTTTCATTGGTTATCGCGCTCGTGGCCACGAAGCCGATGCTGGTTTTTCTGTGCGCCACGCTCTTCAGTTTTGTTTGCCCGAAAATAATTTTTGAAAAGCATTCGGTTAAAATTTTATTGATAAAAATATCAGCTACGGTTTTGATTGTCATTGGAGGAATTCTGGTGATAGTATAAACATATGGACAAAGAACAAGCAAAGAAGCGTTTAGAAAAATTAAAAAATCAAATGCGTGAAATCGATCACGCTTATTATGTTTTAGATCAACCAATTGTTTCCGACGCGGCGCGAGACAGCTTGAAAAATGAGGTTGAACAAATTGAAACGCAATATCCGGAATTAATTACGCCTGATTCTCCGACGCAGAGGATCGGCGGCAAAGCGCTGGGAAAATTTGATAAAGTTAAACACAATATCCATAAATATTCATTGGATGATGTTTTTAGTTTTGATGAAGTTAGAGAATTTGATGCACGAGTTAGGCGATTTCTTCATTTAAATGAAGATGACAAAATTGAATATACTTGCGAATTGAAAATCGATGGGCTAAACATGTCGTTTCATTACAAAAGAGGATTATTTGAACGAGCGGTTACGCGTGGTGATGGTGTTTACGGCGAAGATGTTACGCATACCGTTAAAACGATCAAGAGTTTGCCGCTCAAATTGAATGAAGCGATTGATCTTGAAATCGGCGGAGAGGTTTACATGCCGCTCTCGAGTTTGCGGCAATTGAACGCGAGAAACGAAAAAGACGGTAGACCGATTTTCGCCAATCCGAGAAACGCGG
>JBBTXH010000134.1:0-10001 GCA_038062385.1 Patescibacteria group bacterium | reverse complement strand
GCTGGTTCAGTGCGCCAGCTTGATCCGAAAGTTGCGGCTGAGCGCGATTTGGATATTTTCTGCTGGGCGATTTATAATGGCGACAAATCAACGACGCAAGAGGACATGTTGAAGCGTATGGCTAAGTTGGGTTTTAAGGTTAATCAAGAATTTAAAAAAGTTGATAACATTGAGGATGTCATCAAATATTGCGAAGCGTGGCACAAGAAACGAGACAAGTTGGCGTATGAAATTGACGGCGTGGCCATTAAAGTTAATCGTCTGGATTGGCAGGAGCGTCTCGGTCGAGCGGCCAAATACGTGCGTTGGGCTTGCGCGTACAAATTTCCGGCTGAACAAGCGACTTCAGTTGTTGAAGACATTCAATGGCAGGTTGGCAGAACCGGAGCGCTGACGCCGGTCGCGCATTTGAGGCCGGTCAGAGTTGCGGGATCCACGGTTAGCCGTGCAACACTACACAATATTGATGAGCTTGAACGCAAAGATATTCGAATTGGGGACACGGTTATTTTGGAAAAAGCCGGTGATGTTATTCCCGCGATCGTTAAATCCTTACCGAAACTTCGAACGGGAAATGAAAAGAAAGTCGGCTTCCCGCGAAATTGTCCGTTGTGCGGAACGCCGGTTGTTCGCGAAGAAGAAGCAGTGGCGATTCATTGTCCGAATAAAAAATGTTTTGGTCGGGAAAAGGAAAATCTCATTCACTTTGTTTCAAAAGCAGGATTTAATATTGATGGTTTGGGCGAGGGGATTATTGAGCATTTGCTTGACGAAGGATTGGTCGCGAACGCGGCGGATATTTTCGAATTAAAATCCGGCGATCTCTTGGCTCTCGAAGGATTCGCGGAAAAATCAGCGGCCAAGTTGACTGAATCCATTGGAAAAAGCAAAAGCGTAGCGCTTGAAAAATTGTTGTTTGCTTTAGGCATCCGCCATGTCGGCGAGGAAGGCGGGCAACTCTTGGCGCAACATTATTCCGCGAGAACGATCAGCGATTTTATTATCAAAATAAAAAAAATAACGGTTGAAGAGTTAAATCGTATTGAGGGTGTGGGCGAAATCGTGGCGCAAAGCATTTGCGATTATTTTCAAAATAAAGATAACGTTGATATTTTGTTGAAACTGGAAAAACTGGGCGTTACGTTGAAGCGCGCGGAGGCAGTTAAAATAAATTCCGTGATTAGCGGAAAGACGTTTGTTCTAACCGGAACCATGTCAGCCATGTCGCGTGATGAAGCCAAGCAATTGATAAAAAATTCCGGCGGAAAAGTCAGCGGTTCGGTCAGCGCGAAGACGGATTATTTGGTTGCTGGCGAGGAGCCGGGTTCGAAGTTGGACAAGGCGAAGAAGTTGGGCGTGAAGGTTGTTGATGAAAAAGAATTTTTAGGGTTGTTAAAATAAACTTTTACATTATTATGGCATTAGACAGACCATATTACAGAATTGCAAGAAATGTTTTTAATTCTGGGTTTATACTTGATAAACGATACGCCTCGGATCGTTTTAGTTTGGTGCGGGCATATCATCTTATAGAAGATGATCTTAAGAGGATCATAGAATTTATAGAGCCAGCAGATATAAACGAGAACGTTTTTTCTCATAGATTATATGAATTGTTTTTACGCTGTTCTACTGAATTCGAAACAAACTGTAAGTTAATCCTTCGTTATAATGGCTATGAGAATACTGATTTAACAATCATAGATTACTATAAAATAAATAAAGCTACCAAGCTTTCTGAATACGAAATAAAAATAAACGTTTGGCACGATGAGGTAAAGATAATAAAGCCCTTTTCCGATTGGTCCAAGGGGCATACTCTTGAGTGGTATCAAGACTATAACATGGTTAAACACGATCGATCTAAAAATTTCAACAAAGCAAATTTTAAAAATGTTGTTACCGCTGCTTCTTGCGTGTTGGGAGTATTATGCGCCCAGTTTGATGAATATGCCTTTTCTCTGTTTCATGATGAAGAAATTACTTCACAATCCGACGAAGATGGTTTTATGTTTGGTGCTAATTCATTACTTAATATTAAACCATTTGATAGGTGGGAAGAAACGGAAAAATATAATTTTAGCTGGGAATATATAAAAGACGGAGAAACTCCTTTTAGAAAATATAATTTTTAACTTATGATTACTACAATCATAACAATTAATACGGCGATGATAGCGTTAGTCACTGTATACATAGCTTATCAACAGTATAAAACAAATAAAGATAAGCTGAGATTAGAGCTTTTTAATAAGAGGTTTTCTGTTTACAATGGATTCAGGAGTGCTTTAGATGAGATACAGATAAGCCCAAAGTTTAGTCATGACGGATTTAAGAATTTTTATTCAAAAACAAGTGGGGGTGATTTTTTGTTTGGTGACGATATCACAAACTATAGAGAGGTCTTTGTGAAAAAAATGATTCATTTTAATGTGGTTAATGGGCGACTTTTCGGTAAGCATCCGAATATACCGATCGGAGACAAGCGAAATAAGTTGGCCACGGAGAGGGGAGAATTGGAAAATTGGTTTAGTGAGCAATACGATGAGTTAAAAGTTATATTTAACAGGTATATAAAATTCGAAGTTGCGTTGAAAGAAGATGTTTTTATGAAAATTCATAGAAAAATTGCTAAAGAATGGTTATTCTTTTTTGGAGGATTGGTTCTTAGTGCCGTGATCATACCTTCTGTTATTATTTTATTTTCTGGCTGTAATAACTGTCCGTGGTACGAGATTTGGCAAGAAATTTTTTGGAAAAACAATTTTGTGGCTGTCGTTTTTCTTTTATTGCCTTACACCGTTGTCCAATTAGTAAGAATAACAATTTGGTCAATAATATCTTTGAAATCAAAGCGGTCTTGATTACTGTCGTTTTTTAGAATATTAGAGATGATTGTTTTTAAACATAAAAGTGTTATAATGCCATCATAAATATGATTATCACCAAAGAACATCTTGAGCATCTGGCTCGGCTGGCGCGATTTGAGGTACCGGAAGATGAAAAAGAAAAATACGCGGAGCAGATTTCCGCTATTTTGGATTATTTCAAAAAATTGAATGAACTGGATACAACCGGAGTCGAACCGCTCACGCATGTCTTTGATTTGAAAAATGTCACGCGGCCGGACGTTGCCCGAAAAGATTTTTCAGCTGATAAAGTTTTAGCCGAAGCGCCGGCTTTGGAAAAAAGACAAATCAAGGTTAGTAAGGTTTTTCAATAGAGGGGGAGTAATACTTGATGTACCCTGTACTATAATTATTTCATATTAAGTACAGGGCAGGCTGATTCCTACTGATCTACTGATCTACTGATCTACTGATTACTTTGGATATTTAGAAATAAATGATTTAATGTGAAGTCAGGAGTTAATCCAAAATATATTTATTCAGACTTGTCTCATGAGATAATCGGATCTGCGTATGAGGTGCAAAATCATGCCGGACTAGGTCGGCCGGAAAAGACCTATCAGAGATTGATGGCCGTAGAGTTGCGTAATCGTGGAATTAAATTTAACTCACAAGTTAAAGTTGATATTATTTATAAAGGTATAAAAGCGGCCACGCGTTATCTGGATTTTGTTATTTACGGAAAGGATGGAGAGGTCGTCGTTGAGTTAAAAGTTGGGTCGCATATCTCAAAAGGCGATTATGAGCAAACATACGAATATTTGTTATCGTCAGGAATAAAACTTGGTTTGATAATTCTGTTCTCCAATAACGGAGTAACGGCTAAAAGAGTTGTTAATATTAATAACCCCATTTCAGTTAATCAGTAGATCACGTAGCTATCATGTAAATCAGTATTATTAGCTTGTATATGAAACTTAACACTCTTTCAATTGAAGAAGCGCACCGCGGATTGGTAAACAAAGATTTTTCTTGCGTTGATCTCGCCAGGTCTTGTTTTGATCGAATTCGCGAACGAGATGAAAAACTAAACGCTTTTATCACCGTACTTGAGGATCAGTCATATGAAACTGCGGAGAAAGTTGATCGCAAAATTCGCGAAGGGAAAAGCATCAGTGTTTTGCAGGGTATTCCCGTGGCCGTTAAAGATAATATTTTGGTTGAGGGAGTGAAAGCAACCGCTGGCTCAAAAATTTTGTCAGATTATATTGCCACATATAGCGCGACCGCGATTGAAAAATTAAAAAAACAAGACGCGGTTATCGTTGGAAAAACAAACATGGATGAGTTTGCCATGGGTTCCTCCGGCGAGACATCGTATTATGGACCAACGAAAAATCCGTGTGATTTGACCAAAGTGCCGGGCGGGACTTCGAGCGGATCAGCGGCTGCTGTCGCCGGCCATGAAACGATTTACGCTTTGGGTTCTGATACCGGCGGATCAGTGCGCCAGCCGGCGTCTTTGTGCGGCATTGTCGGGTTTAAACCAACGTATGGCCGAGTTTCACGCCACGGACTTATGGCTATGGCGTCCAGTTTGGATCAAATTGGCACGTTAACGAAAACAGTCAAAGACGCGGCGTATGTTTTTGAAGCAATCAGCGGACTCGATAAATATGATTCAACAACTGTTGATAAAAAAACAACTGTAGTTGCGAATTTGGGAAATAGCGTGAAGGGGTTGAAGATTGGAGTGCCAAAAGAATTTTTTATTAAAGGACTGGATGAGAATATTGAAGCTGACGTGAAAGGCGCAATAAAAAAATTATCAAAATTGGGCGCGGAAATAATAGAAGTCAGTTTGCCACGCGTTAAATATTCATTGGCCGCTTATTATATTTTAATGCCGGCGGAAGTTTCCGCGAATTTATCGCGTTATGACGGCGTGAGATACGGATTTCGGGCTGAATCTGAAAACTTGCTGGAAATGTATTTGAAAACCAGAGGACAGGGGTTTGGAGCTGAAGTTCGACGACGCATTATTCTCGGAACTTATGTTTTATCAAGCGGTTATTATGACGCTTATTACAAAAAAGCTCAACAAGTCAGACGCCTGATTAAGGAAGATTTTGATGAGGCGTTTAAACAAGTTGACTGTCTGATTACGCCGACTTCACCAACCACAGCTTTTGATTTGGGTGAAAAATTTGAGGATCCATTGACTATGTACTTGGCCGATGTTTTTACGGTTTCAACAAACATCGCGGGTTTGCCGGCCATTTCCATTCCCGGCGGCAAAATTGGAAAATTACCGATCGGGATTCAACTGATTGGACGCCATTTTGACGAGGCGAAGCTTTTGAACGTCGCCCATAATTTGGAAAACGTTTTGTGAAAATAATAAAAAGATATGAGCGTCTATTGGGATTTTAATTATACTGACGCGATCATTATTTTGGTTTTTGTCGCTTTGATAGCGTTATTTATAACCGCGAGATATTTCGTGGTGAGAAATAAAAGTGAAGTAGATCGGAAGTTTTATCGTGAACAATGGAAGAAAATACTGGAAATCATGAGTTATGGCAAGGAAATGAACTGCAAGTTGGCGGTGATTGAAGCTGATAAACTTTTGGACGAAGCGCTCAAGGCAATGTGTTTTCCGGGCGCGACCATGGCTGAGCGATTGAAATTCGGCAGTTACAAATTTCCTCAATTAAAACATGTTTGGTGGGCGCACAATGTTCGCAATCAGGTGGTGCATGAATCTCGATATGTGTTGAAAAACGGAGAAGCGAAAATCGTTTTGCGTTTGTTCAGAGACGCGTTGAGAGAATTAAATGTATTATAAGCGTTGCTCCCATACACCGGTGTATGGGAGCAGGAAAAAACCATGAAAAAGTTTTTAACAATCATTGCGATAGTTCTTCTGATCTTTCCGAAGATTGTTTTCGGCGAGCCAATTGGAGTTGATTTGGCTTTAAGTTCGAGTGATGTGGTTTTGTCTGACAAATCCGCCATGTTGACGCCCGGACAAATTGTTCGATTGTACGCCACGGTCACTAATCTCGGTGTATCAGACGCGATTGGTCAAGTTGTTTTTTATTTGAATGGCGGGAAGCAGATCGGCAACGCTGAAGTTTCCTTGAAATCAAATGGCGTGAAAGACGAGGTGTTTGTGGATTTTCTGGTGCCGAGCAATGATTTTTATATTTTAATTAAAGTTGTTTCCGTCAGCCCTGATGATTTTAATTTATCAAACAACAATGTCACCACCGTGACTTATCAGGTGAGAAAGGACACTGACGGTGATGGTATTTTTGATGATGTGGACGCAGACGATGATAATGACGGCGTGAGCGACGCTGATGAATTGAAAAACAAAACTGATCCTTTGAATAAAGATACGGATGGTGATGGGGTGAACGATTTGCTTGATGTTTATCCGCTTGATCCGAATAAAAACAAAGTGGAAACGCCAAAGCCGGTTCAAAAACAAAAAACAGAGACAATAAAAGTTGAACAATTACCAACACCGGCAACGCAGAATAAAAAAATTAACGAGACCACGTTAAAGACAGTCGCAAAAACATCTGTCAATAATTCGGCAAATTCGTTGACCGACAAAAAAGCAGCGACTGAAAAACAAACAGAGTTGGTGAATGATTTTTACAACTCTCCGGATGTTGAACTCTTGAATAGAGTGGAAATCGTGAGTAATCAGTTGAATTGGAATACTTATGATTTTAGTTTCAAAACGAATATTGAAAATTTAGACACAGAAAAATTGGAATATAAATGGAATTTCGGGGATGGTGCTGAAGTAAAGAAAAACAGCGAGCATCAATACGCCACCACCGGTGAATACTTGGTTACTTTGAAGGTCAAAGGACCGTGGAAAAATGATCTTTATGACAGCGCGCGCGTTAAAGTTGTTTTTTGGTCGATTTACAATTATTGGATTTGGCTCATCATTTTGATTGTTGTCCTATTAGGATTTTTGTCCAAATATGATTTTAAGCATAGCAAGATTACGGAACCAAAAGAAGTCAGAGAAATAAAACAACCGAAAAACAGGCGGAAGAAGGAAGGGGGATCGGAATAGGGTTGGTAATTGGGGACTGGTAATCGGGGGTTGGTAATTGGGGTAATGGAGACAGGGAAAAGGGGTAATGACGAGATGAAAAACAAAAATAAAAATAAAAACTGCCTTTGCTCTATTTTATGAGCTACGGCGTGGTAAATAAAATGAAATTAAAAATTATCAGTACAATAATATTTTTGAGTTTGGCGGTTTCAGCTTTTGGAATAAACGCAGCTGAGCCGGCGCAACAAGCGTTTATCAAATACCAGCTGGTCGGTTGGCAGACTTATGAATTTTACGTGGTCAGTAATTTTTCTGATGGCGGTCAAGCAACTTATGAATGGAATATTGATGATAAAGAAACATTTAATTCAGAAAAACTAAGATATTTTTTCCCCAAAGGCGAACACTCGATAAAGGTCAAGGTTTCAGATGAGTTTGGGAATGCTCAGTATGATACGATCAGATTGTTAGTTAGTTTTTGGTCGCTACGAAACAATTGGTTTTGGTGGACAGTTTATTTCTTGATTATTTTGATTATCTTGTATTATTGGACGATCAAATTAATATATTTATTTAATCGTCGACGAGTTTGTCATGAGGTTAGACGATTTATGGACGCGCTTGATGAACACGGTCTTGTCGAGCAAATGATTGAAGCGCATTTGCAGAAGCAAAAAAGCAAAGAAACAAAGAAGCAATAAATCGCCGTCAGGTATTGTTTGTCAAAAAGACAATTTGAACCCTGAACTACTCATTACATTCGAGTTCAGGGCAAGCAGTCTTGAACAATTTTAACAATAAATATTATGTATCTTATTCTTCGTTGGGTGATCAATGCTTTAGGACTCCTAGCCATTGGTTACTTTGTTCCAGGAATTGAAGTGGCCAGTCTGTATTACGCCATGATTCTCGTGGTAGTAATCGGTTTGGTGAATTTTGTGGCCGGCACAATTTTGAAAATTATCACCTGGCCGATCAACATCATTACGCTCGGGGTGTCGAATTTAGTGATTAATGCGCTGATGCTTTGGTTTGTGGCAACGTTTGTGCAAGGTTTTGAGATTACTATTTGGTGGGCTGGATTCCTCGGTGCGATTTTGTACACCATTGTCACGACGTTTAGCGCTTGGCTTTACCGCGAGTCGTACTTACATTAATCTAAAGGTAAATTTATGAAGTTTAAATCTATTTTGAAGCAGGATTTTTTGCCGGCTCTGATTGGAGCAAGTATCGTGACCGGTTTGCTTGTGTTAATTATTCGACAATTTTCTGATCCGGAAATTCAACAAAATCATATCTTGAGTTTTTTTAGGAGTGTGTTTTTTGCCGCTGCCTTGTTTTGGCCGGTTGGTCTTGTCACCTACTTCTTTTTTGGCTGGCTCATTGGGGGAATCATTCGCCGATTGGAATTGTTCGGTCAATGGCAGTTCGCGATAAAAATAATTATTTCTATTTTGTTGTTTCCGTTATATTTGTATCTTAATTTTGTTTTTGTTGGAATAGTTGCGATGATTATCGGATTCAGAGGAATGTAATTATTGTTTATATCACATGAAAGTATTACTGCATGATTGTTGTGCGCCATGTGGCGCGGAGGTGATTGAAAATTTAAAAAATAACGGACACGAGGTGGCCGTTTATTTTTATAATCCCAATATTTTTCCAATGGAAGAATATGAATTACGTTTGGCGGAAATGAAACGTTATGCGAAAAAGTTGGATGTCTCGTTGATTATCGGGAAATACGAACATGATGAGTGGTTGGAATCAGTCAAAGGTTTTGACCAAGAACCGGAAGGCGGAAAACGTTGCGAAAAATGTTTCCAAAAACGATTGTCCGAGGTAGCGCAAAAAGCGAGCGAAGAAGGATTTGAAGCATTGGCCACGACCTTGACGATCAGTCCGCACAAGCCGGCTGGATTGATCAATAAAATAGGGAAAGAGTTCGCGGATTTTTACGGATTGAAATTTATCGATACGATCTGGCGGAAGAATGACGGTTACAAAAGATCGTGCGATATCAGTAAAAAAGAAAATTTTCATAGACAAAATTATTGTGGATGTGAATTCAGTTTTTAAAAAACATTGTGATTGATTACCGCAAACAATTGAACGACGAACAATATCGCGTGGTCACCGAAGCCGACGGTCCATGTTTGGTTTTGGCGGGTGCCGGTTCGGGCAAGACGCGTACGTTGGTTTTTCGTGTGGCGTATTTGATTGAGATGGGCATCAAGCCGGAAAATATTTTATTGATGACTTTTACCAACAAGGCGGCGCGAGAAATGCTTGAGCGCGTGGAAAAATATCTTGGTTTCAAACCAAAAGATCTTTGGGGTGGCACCTTTCACCATATTGGAAATTTAACTTTGCGAAAATACGCGGATAAACTCGGTTATAATCGCAACTTCAATATTCTTGATCAAGCTGATAGTATTTCTCTGGTAAAAAGCGCCATGGCAGAATTGGGGCTTAACGCCAAAGGACAAAACTTTCCGAAGGTCAGCGCAGTTCAAGCCATGATCAGCTACACGCGCAATACCAATGGCGACCTTCGTGAAACAGTGGAAGATTATTACAGTTATCCTGATTTCATTGCCCAAAAAATGGAGGAAATCGCGTTCATTTATGAAAAAAAGAAAAAAGCCGCTAACGTGATGGATTTTGACGATATTCTGTTGAATTGGCTGCGCCTGCTGGAACAGTTTCCTGACGTTAGAGAACGTTTGGCGAAGCAATTTCAATATATTTTGGTTGACGAATATCAAGACACCAATTACATTCAAGCGGAAATTATTCGGCATCTTTCATCGTTTCATAACAATGTTCTCGTAGTGGGGGACGATTCGCAAAGTATTTATTCTTTTCGCGCGGCGGACGTCAAGAATATTTTGAATTTTCCGAAATTATTTTCTAATACAAAAATTTTCAAGATTGAAACCAATTATCGCAGTACGCCGCAGATTTTAACTTTGGCGAATAATATTATTGAAAACAATCTTGATCAGTTCCGTAAAGAATTAAAAGAACTAAGTTAATAAATATTAAATTTAAAGATGATGACTTTA
>JBBTXH010000133.1:0-15580 GCA_038062385.1 Patescibacteria group bacterium | reverse complement strand
AGCTGAAAATTACGGAGGGGCGAGAAAAAAGAAATTGAGCAGATTTTTGACAGAGCTTGGCTACAAAGTTGACGATTCGTTTCATCAAAAATCTGAAATTCTGCCACCTGAATTGACACCTGAACAAGCAACCGAAAGAGCGGTTCAAGCCAATCAGAGTAAATTAAGTTTTTCGCAATTGCAAACATACGGGATCTGTCCGTTGCGTTATAAATTCTCTTATGTTTTGAAAATCCCGACTTTCGGCAATCGTCATTTAACTTTCGGCACCACGATCCATGGCAGTTTGCAAAAGTTCTTGTCGGAATATTTGGAAACTGAAAATTTGAATCAAGCTGCTTTGTTTGGTTCAAGCGAGATTAAAGAAAAGATCATTCAGCCGATTGAAACACTATTTAAAATTTATGACGAATGCTGGAGCGATGATTGGTATGCTGATAAAAAAGAGCGTGATGATTATTATCAAAAAGGAAAAAAGATGTTGAAGGGTTTCTATGAAAAGTTTTCAATTGAAAGGCCAAGGGTAATGGCGCTGGAACAGGATTTTAATTTAAAAATCGGATCATATTGGTTTCAAGGCCGCATTGACCGCGTTGATCTCACGGCTGATAATAAAATTCAAGTGATTGATTACAAAACCGGCAAAACAGCGAAGTTGCCATTATCGTTTGAAGATCGCAGGCAATTGATTTTGTATCAAATCGCTGGTGAGGAATTACTGCGCTACAATTTTGCTAATTTGTATTATTATTATCTTGAAACAAACGAGTTGTCGCCGGCTTTGGCCAAACCAGAAGAAAAGGAAAAGTTGAAAAAATCGTTTATTGAGCAGGCCGATCAAATCATGGCCAATGAATTCAAGCCAACACCATCGGAATTTGTTTGCCAGTATTGCGACTATCGCGGGATCTGCGAATTTCGGAAGATATAAAGTGCTACAAATTACAAATCACTACAAATTTACAAATCTGTCTGGACTGTGTAAAAAAACGCAACAATTGTTGTTAATTTGGAATTTATATAAATTTAAGTATTTATCAGCGGTCTATGTCTATTTGTACATTTGTAGTGATTTGTCCGCCAGAGGAACGGATGCGTCCTTTGGCGCATAATTTGTAGCCCTATGGATAACTTGAAATCAATAATAAAAAAACGTTTCAAAAAATCCGTCTTGTCTCAACAAATAGCGGCCAGTTTGATCGTGGAATACGCTGATCAGAAGATACGAGAGTTTTGGGGCAATAAAGGCGCTGAACAGGCGAAGGCGGTTTCCCTACGGTCTTTTATTCTGAAAATTAATTGCTCGAATTCAATCATCGCGCAGGAACTTGGTTTCAAGAAAAACACCTTGATTCGGTTAATAAATGAAAAGTTTCCAAACGCTGTAAAGCGCGTGAATATTGTGCAGAAGGGGATTGTAAAATACGATGAATAATGTTAGAATTGTAACTGAAGAACTGAAGGACGAAAGAACAACGGACGAAAGAACAACTCAACTTGAAGCTGGTTCATACGTTCTTACGTTCTTACGTTCTTACGTTCATACGTTCGCAATTTATGAGTTTAATAAAATATTTGATTCTTCTTTCAATCTGCACCGTGCTTTCGTTCACAGCTTGGTTTTTTGTTTTGTTTTTCATGAATCCAATTCAGGGCGGAATTCCAGTGCTGATATTTTTTTATCTAAGTTTGGGATTTGCTTTGGCCGGCGCGTTTTCTTTGATCGGTTTTATGATTCGTTCACGTTGGTTGAAGACTGATGAAATGGCTTATCAAGGTGTAAACATTGCTTCGCGGCAATCAATCACTTTGAGTTTTGTGGTGATTGCCGCTTTGATTTTGCAGAGTCAACGTTTTTTGAACTGGTGGATGATGCTTATTGTGCTCGCCTTGGCCGGCACAGTTGAATTATTTTTTATTTCATTTAAAAAATCTAACCGATAATTTTTATGCGTCAATCGAAGTTATTCGGAAAAACAATCAAAGAAGCACCAAAAGATGAGCTTAGCGTAAACGCGACTTTGCTCGTGCGCGCCGGATTTATTGATAAATTAATGTCCGGTGTTTACACGTATTTGCCGCTCGGTCTGCGCGTTTTGAATAAAATAAAAACAATTGTGCGCGAAGAAATGGAAGCCATCGACGGACAAGAAATTCTCATGCCGGCGTTGACGCCAAAGGACAATTGGGAGAAGACCGGACGTTGGACAGATCCGGGCAAAGAAGTAATGTTTCAGTTCAAAGGACGAAGTGACAAAGATTTTGGTTTGGGCTGGACGCATGAAGAGATTGTCACTCCGCTGGTCAAAAAATTTGTTAAGTCATATAAAGATTTGCCCGTAGCCGTTTACCAAATTCAAGATAAATTTCGCAATGAACCGCGCGCCAAATCAGGCTTGCTTCGCGGATTGGAATTTTGCATGAAAGATTTGTACAGCTTTCATCGCGATGAAGCGGATTTGAACGAGTACTATGAAAAATCAAAGCAAGCGTATTTGAATTTTTTTCAGCGTTGCGGGTTGGACGCTAAAATCGTGGAGGCAAGCGGTGGCGCTTTCAGTAAGTTTTCCCATGAATTTCAAGTGTTTACAGAGTATGGCGAAGATTTGGTTCGTTATTGTCCAAAAGAAGATTTTGCGCAAAACGTGGAAATTTGCGAGCTCAAGGTTGGCGATAAATGCCCGAATTGCGGAGCCGGAATTTTGGAAGGCAAGGCGATTGAAGTGGGCAATATTTTTCCATTGAAAACAAAGTATTCCAAGGCGTTTGATTTTAAATTCAAAGACGAATCAGGCAATGATCAGGATGTAGTCATGGGTTGTTACGGAATCGGGCCATCACGCGTGATGGGTTCAGTCGTTGAGATTCATCATGACGACAAAGGCATTGTTTGGCCCGAATCAATCGCGCCATTCAAGGTTCATTTGCTAACTTTGAAAAATAGCGATAAGATTACGGAGGTCGCGGAAAAGTTGTATGCGCTGTTGACAAAAGACGGGGTTGAGGTGCTCTATGATGACCGCGATGAATCAACCGGCGTGAAGCTGAATGATTGCGATTTGATCGGTATTCCGTATCGCCTCATTGTCAGCGAAAAAACATTGGCCGCTGATTCAGTTGAGTTCAAAAAGCGTTCGTCGGACAAAGCTGAATTGATTAAAGTTGATGAAGTGATAGAAAAACTGAAGCAAAAAAACATATAAGCATATAAACACTAAAGCAACGGAATTGTTTTTGCTTAATTGCTTTAATGTTTGATTGCCTAAATGATTATATGTTCAAAAACTGGTTAAATCGTTTTTCAAAAAAAATCGGTATTGATCTGGGTACGACCAATACGGTTGTTTGTTTACAAGACAAAGGCATCGTGATCCGCGAGCCGTCCATTGTGGCGATCAATAATCGTTTGGATCAGATCATTGCTGTGGGCGATGACGCGAGAAAAATGGTTGGGAAAAATCCTGGTTACATTACGCTTGCTTATCCGCTAGTTAAAGGCGTGATTTCTGATTTTGAAGTAACGGAAAAAATGCTGAAATATTTTTTTGATAAAATTCTTCAGGAAAATTTTAATTTCACCATGCGACCGAGCGTGATCATCGGCATTCCGCTTGATGTGACTGAAGTGGAGAAGAAGGCGGTTGAAGACGCGGCGCTTGGAGCCGGAGCAGGCAAAGTTTACCTTGTGGAAGAAGTTATGGCCGCGGCCATTGGAACAAGATTGCCGGTGCAAGATGCTTCCGGCAGTATGTTGGTCAATCTTGGCGGAGGCAAAACCGAGATCGCCGTAATCTCATTGCACGGTGTGGTTATCTGGAAGTCACTCAAATTGGCCGGCGAAGATTTGAATAAAAACATTATTCATTACGCGCGCGACCGTTTCAATTTGCTCATCGGTGAAAAAATTGCAGAAGAAATCAAGATAAAAGCTGGTTCAGCGTTTGAACTCACTGAACCGATTTCAGTGGAAATGCGCGGACGAGATTTGATTTCCGGTTTACCGCGCGAGATTATGATCACAGACTATCAAGTGCGCGAAGCTCTGGCCGGTTCAATTTCATCTATGATTGACGCTATCAAAAGCGTTCTTGAGATTACACCGCCGGAATTGGTGGCGGATATTTATGAACGAGGCATTGTACTGTGCGGCGGTGGAGCGCTTCTTCGCGGGATTGATAAATTGATCAGCCGAGAAACTGAAATTCCCGCTCGCGTGGCTGATGATCCGACCACTTGCACCATTCGAGGAATTAATCTGCTTCTTGAAGATGACAATATGTTGAAGCAAGTGCTCTTACCTTCGGCCAATGATGAGAAAATGGTTAGGTAGGCTGTAGGGTTGTAGGTCGGTAGGTTTGTAGGTTTCTTGATTGTTTTTATATTGTCTACGCTTGTTCTTCGGTTCATACGTTCTTTCGTTTAGTGCTTTAATGTTTCATTGTTTAAATGACAAAAGCATGTTGTTTGTAAATAAATATTCAAAAGCGATAATTTTTTCAGTAGTAATTATTTTTCTACTGTTTTTTTTGCATTATTTGGGTGTTTTGCGGCCGATTGAAAATGTCACGATTTTTTTGACAAAACCGATTTTGCGCGTTTTTTACGGTGCGTCAAATTGGGTTGGTGGTAATTATCTTAATTATCGTTCAAAGCAATCGCTCGCGGAAGAAAACAATGAATTGAAAATTCAGTTGGTTGAGCTTTTGAAAGAGAAGAGTTTATATCAGATTGAAGCAGAAGAGAATGATTTTTTGAAATCTCAAATTAATTTTACCAAAGCATCGAAAAATGAATTTGAAGTGGCGCGCGTAATCGGACAAAATACTGAATTGACGCAAAATTCTTTGATCATTGATAAGGGTTCATCAAGCGGGCTCTCAGTCGGCCAGCCGGTGCTCGGCGAGGGCGGGGTTTTGCTCGGCAAAATTTTCAAAGTCAACAAAGCCAGCGCCATTGTTCTTTTGATCAATGACGATTTGTCAAAAGTTTCCGTGAAAATATTAAATGGCGCGAAGACTATCGGTCTGGTTGAAGGTGAATATGGTATTGGTATAAAAATGAAATTCATTCCGCAATCAGAAACAGTAAAAATTGGCGACATCGTGGTAACCTCGGGCCTGGAGAAACAGATTCCGAAAGGATTAGTCGTCGGTCAAATTAAAAAAATCAATCAAGAACCAGAACTGTTGTTTCAAGAAGCTTCAATTGAATCGTTAGTTGATTTTAATAAAGTGACTCTAGTGAATATTATCAAACGGGCAAACGAAAATGATTAAATTTTTGAAACATTTGATATTAATATTGTCGCTTCTTGGCGTTCAACTGGCAATAATTCCAGCCGCAGGCGACTACTTGACGGGCATGAATGTGGTTTTAACTGTGCTCGTCTTTATTTGCGTTGCTTACAAATTTTCTTTAGGTGTTGTTTATGCTTTTGTCCTCGGTTTTATTATGGATTTGTATTCAATTTTGCCTTTTGGCGCCACGCTTGTGTCTTTACTCTTAACGCTCTATGTGATTCATCAATTGTCGCTTCATTTTTTAACAAATAAATCATTTTACGCCTTGATCGGTCTGACTTTCGTTGCCATCACAGTGAATTCTTTGATTAGTTATTTATATCAAGTAACGTTTTATTTTTCAGAGACAGGCGAGCTGATTATTAGTCGTATTTTTGTGAGCGCGCCATCAGAATTGTTGCATCAGATTGGTTACAATTTAGCGCTGGCGGTTTTTTTGTTCGCGATTTTTCATTTTACCAGCCGGAGGTTCAACGCGGTTTTTATCGATACGACGAAGAACTGATTGCTACAAATTACAAATCAATACGTACGTTACAAATTACGAATAATACAAATTAGTTATAAATGGTTCTATTAATTTGTAATTCGTAACATTTGTACGATTTGTAATTTGTAGCCACGTCTATGTTTCGTTCACTTCTCGACAAATTTATTCGCAGAAAAAATGTTCGATCAGGGCAGGATTTTATTTTTATTGGCGGAGACTTGAATCTGCCGAAAAGCGATCTGCGGAAAAGAAGCCGTGAGGAATGGGTTGAAGACGCTTTTTTTGATTTTACCGACGAAGAGTTGTCAAAAACCAACAAAAATTATCTTGGTCTCAGTATTAATAACACTCGCTTGGTAATTTTTTTCTCGGTCGTGCTGTTCGGGTTGGTGCTACTTCTTGTTAGAGCCTCGTATTTACAAGTAATTAAGGGTAATAATTATTCGAATTTGGCGGAGAAAAATCGTTTGCGCGTTTTTAATATTCCCGCGCCGCGCGGCATTATCTATGGCAAGAACGAACAACCGTTGGTAAAAAACGTACCTGATTTTTCAGTTTTTATCACACCTTACGATTTGCATTCTGATGGAAGTAAAAAAGAAGAAACAGTGTCTTGGCTGCTGAAAAAATTTACTCAAGAGGAAATTGACCAAAATTTGAAAAAAATATTGGCCGTTACTCAGAAAATGAAAGAATATTTTGAACCTATTTTTTTGGTTGGCGGTTTGCCCTACGAAAAAGCTTTGGTCATGCGCATTGAAAGTTTGGATTATCCGGGGGTGGATGTGGAGGTTACAGCGCGGCGATCATATCTAGGCAACTGTTTAAATAATAATTGTCTTAGCCTGTCTCACGTGCTTGGCTATGAGGGATTGATTAATCCGGCTGAATATGAAGAGTTGCGGGATCAAGGGTATTTGTTCAATGACTATATCGGCAAGACTGGCGTTGAACAAAGTTTTGAAAAAAGTTTGCGCGGTGCATACGGCAAAGAACAGATTGAAGTTGATTCAACCGGACGCGCAGTGAAAATTATCGCGCGAGAAGAAATGACCAAAGGTAACAATCTGTATTTGAGCATTGATCTTGATGCGCAAATTCGTCTTGAGCAGATTATTAAGAGCTATTTGATTAATCGGAATAAAAAAAAGGCGGCCGCTGTCGCCATGGATCCTCAAACAGGAAAAATTTACGCCCTGGTCAGTTGGCCGAGTTTTGATAATAATAAATTCGCAGAGGGAATTACGTCGGATGAGTTCAACGCTCTACTCAACGATCCAAATTTACCGCTTTACAATCGCGTGGTCAGCGGCGAGTATCCGTCAGGATCTACGATTAAACCGGTCATTGCCGCGGCCAGCCTCCAGGAAAATATTATTACAGAGACAAAATCTTTTTTGAGCGTTGGCGGGATCAAGATAGGCGAGTGGTTTTTTCCTGATTGGAAAGCCGGCGGACATGGAATTACTGACGCGCGTAAAGCATTGGCTGATTCGGTCAATACGTTTTTTTACATTATCGGCGGCGGATACGGCGAGTTCAAAGGCCTCGGAGTTTATAAAATCAAAGAATACGCGGAAAAATTCGGCTTGAATAAAAAGACCGGCATTGACTTGGCCAATGAACACAGCGGTTTTGTACCAACGCCAGAATGGAAAGAGGAGACGAAAAATGAACCTTGGTATATCGGCGATACCTATCATTTGTCAATCGGACAAGGCGATCTTTTGGTCACGCCGCTTCAAGTGGCCAATTTTACCGCTGCTTTTGCCAATGGTGGAAAAATTTTGAAGCCGCAAATTATTGATCGTTATTATGATCAAACAAAAAAGAAGACTGTTTCCATTCAGCCGGAAATTCTGAATCAAGATTTTATCAGCGCAAAAAATTTGAATATCGTGAGGCAAGGCATGCGGCAAGCGGTGGTGAGCGGAAGCGCAAAAATTTTAAATGCGTTGCCGGTGAAAGCCGCGGCCAAGACAGGTACAGCTCAATGGGGTGAAGGCAAAAAACCGCATGCTTGGTTTACAGCATTTGCGCCGTATGATAACGCCAGTTTGGTGTTGACTGTTCTGGTTGAAGAAGGAGAGGAGGGCAGCGCCATCTCCGCGCAAATCGCGCACGATTTTATGCAATGGTATTTTAAGTAGGCTACAAATTACAAATCACTACAAATTTACAAACCGGTCTAAATTGTTTTTTGTTCTTTCGTTCTTTGGTTGTAGGTCTATTTGTAAATTTGTAGTGATTTGTAATTTGTAGCAACTATGAGCATTTGACTATTGAATGTAAAATTGTTATAGTGCATTAGTGACCCGCAATCACGCCAAAGCGCCTGTATTTAATTATCCCAACAATCTCAAACATCTCAATCATCACAATTTTCCTAAACATCCTACTCATCCTACCAATCTTACTAATCCTAATTCTCCTAATCAACTATGTCTAATCAAATTATCTTAACTGAAGAAGGAAAAATTAAACTAGAAGCTGAATTAAAAGAATTGAAAGAAGTTCGTCGGCCTGATATTATTGGAAAAATTGAACAAGCAAAAGAAATGGGCGATTTATCTGAAAATGCGGAATATCATGACGCTAAGGATCAACAAGGTTTGCTCGAAGCGCGCGTAGCGGAGATCGAAGGAATTCTGAAGAAAGCGATTATTGCCGGAAAAACAATTGACGATGGTTTGATCAATATGGGCACAAAATTTTCGGTCAAGGATAAGAATGGTAATATCAGAGAATTAGCTATCGTCGGTTACAATGAAGCAGATCCGATGGCCGGGAAAATTTCCAATGAGTCGCCGATGGGTAAAGCATTTTTCAACCGTAAAGCAGGTGATCGGGTGGAAGTGGAAGCGCCGTCAGGGACAATTGTATTTGACGTGATGGAAATTTTGTAAAATTAATGTTTTTGACATTCGTAGGGACGGTGGGGACGGTAGGGACGGTGGGGACGGTAGGGACAGAACAGTGTTCTGTCCCTACCGTCCCCACGTTTTTTTTGCAAAAAAATAGAATTTTGCGTATAATGATTTGGTAATTATGCGTAAAAAACGCGGATGTCCTGATGTTGAAATTGTTTGAGTTGTTCAAATTGTATTTATGATGGAAAAAATAAAAGCGGAAAAAGAAAAAAGTTTTCTCGACAACTGGCTCGAAACCGAATTCAACGAGCAATATGAATCGCAAGTCGAGATATTGCAGAGATTAGGTTTGGTTAATCTTTTGCCTGATTCAGAAAAAATGGGCATTGTTGGCATTGACGGAAAAGAATATCCTGTGCCATCGAAAGAAGATATTATTCGTGAAATAAAGAGTAATCCGGAAAAATACGAAACCAAGATGAAACAGGGTTTTACAAAAATTCAGTTGACGCCGTTCGCTTTGCCGCTGGAAGAGTTGACCATAACTTTTGAACGTTGTCTGCGCGACCATGAAAAAAGAAAAAAATTGTTTTGGCCGAGGGGGAGTTATGAGTTTGAGATGGGGCTTAGATTAGATTCCGAAGAGCTGTTGAGTGTAGCGTCTATTTGGATAAATGGGGAGGCGCCGGAAGGTAAGCGTGGAGCTGATGTCACGAGTGAATGCATTTATCATGCTACAAAGTGTAATGGAACAAATTGTTTTGGCGGGCAGACCAAGGTGAAAATACTAGAGGAACAACACGGTTTGCCTTTTGCCGGCTGGGAGGTGAAACTCCTGGAAAAAAACCTTATCATTCCGGGAAAAGGAGCAGGAAAGGTCATTAACGGACGCAAACAGTTCGAGGATCTTTATTCTCCTATGGAGTACATACAACAATTACAACGGTATCTGGAATATGCGCATGAACAAGGGTTAACGATTGAAGATTGGCTATGGAGCTTTATTCATAATTTAGAAGAAACAAAAGTATTAAATATCAGCGGTGGTATGAATTATTTTCTAATCGGTTCATACAATAGTACGTATAACGAAATCGGATCATTCGGACGCATAATTGACGAAGATGATCAGGCCAGTTTTTATATTGAGAACGCGTCTCTTGATTATGGTCACGTCGCTTCAGGAATAATCACCGCCGTACCGCTTGGTCCGGAATTAAAATTTGAAAAGTAAACTTTGTTCATAATTATAGCTGTTTTCTTTTTTTCCCTAATTTCAAATTTCCAACCCCTTTTAATCCCTTTAACTCTTCTCCCAGTCCCGCCAATCTTTCTTATCTTACCAATCCTCCTCATCCTCCTAATCTTCCTAATCCTATTAACTTTAAATCAATATGCCTGAACAAAACGAAGAGCAAGTTCGCCTGGAAAAGTTAAATCAAATTAAATCCAGCGGTATCAAGCCGTATCCGGAAAAGTTTGGGAAAAAGCAATCACTTGTTCAATGCTCTAAATTGCCGGAAGGCAAACTTGTTAAAACCGCCGGCCGTTTGGTCATGTTTCGCGACATGGGTAAATTGGCGTTCGGGCATTTGCAGGATTTTTCCGGCAGAATGCAAATCGCGCTCAAAACCGATGTCTTGCCCGAAGCTGAATACAAACAATTCACAAAATTAATTGATCTCGGAGATTTTATCGGAATTGAAGGCGAAATTTTCAGAACACACAAAGGCGAGTTGACGATCATGGTCAAAAAGTGGACGTTTCTCGGCAAAGCGCTGAAACCAATGCCGGAAAAATGGCATGGACTCAAAGACGGAGAAATTCAATATCGCCAGAGATATTTGGATTTGATTTCCAATGAGGAAACCATGAAACGATTTAAATTCAGAAGTGAATTTATAAAAACATTGCGAGAATTTTATTGGAAAAACGGATTTATTGAAGTTGAAACTCCAACCTTGCTTCAAGCCGCGACCGGCGCGCATGCGAGGCCATACAAAACGCATAACAACGGACTCGACATTGACGTGTTCCTTCGCATTTCGCATGAACTTCCGCTCAAGGAATTGATTGTCGGTGGTTTTGAAAAGATTTTTGAAATCGGTAAAGCGTTTCGCAATGAGGGCATTGATCCGTCGCATTTGCCGGAGCACACGCATCTTGAACATTACTGCGCGTTTTGGAATTACAAAGACAACATAAGGTTCACGGAAAAAATGTTTGATTATTTGTTTGATAAATTGAAATTGAACCGAAAAGTCATGGTGACTGGAAAAGATGGCGTGAAAAAAGAAGTTGATTTTACTACGCCGTGGGAAAAGATTGATTATATTCAATTGATAAAAAACGATTGCGGAATTGACGTATCAAAATTTCACGAACCACAGCCGCTGGTTAAAAAATTACATGAACACAATATTGTGATTGAAGATATGGACAAAATGGGCTACGCGACTTTGGTTGATAATTTGTATAAAAAAGTCAGCCGGCCGAAAATGGTTGGTCCGGTTTTCTTGTTCAATTATCCGATTGAACTTCAGCCGCTCGCGCGCAGAAACGACAAACATCCGGAAATGGTGGATCAGTTTCAACTGGTTGTGAACGGTTGGGAAATCGTCAAAGCGTATTCGGAATTGGTTGATCCGATTGATCAGGAAAAACGTTTTAAAAATCAAGCTGAATTGAAAAATAAAGGCGATGATGAAGCCATGGAGGGCGATCCTGAATTTGTTGAAGCCATGAAATACGGCATGCCGCCGATTTCCGGTTGGGGCATGGGTATAGATAGATTGTTGACGATTTTAACCGAGCAGGAGAATTTGCGTGATGTGGTTTTGTTTCCACTGATGCGGCCGCAAGGCAAGAGCTGATTGTTTTGGAAGGATTTAATACTGATCTATTGATATGTTACTGATATTTTTCCGATTTTTGTTTGAATGTGATTTTCGGTTAAGAGGCGGAAAAATAAAATGGGCTCGTCGTTGAAGAACGAAGAGCCCGTGAAGAAGGGGAATGGATCGCTGAACGGGGGAATCGCTCAGCATAAATAGTATACAATTCGCTTAACTATTTGACAAGATAACGGATAACAAAACCGGCACCCTCCTTCGCCGGAGGCTACGGAGGATATTTTTTCCCTTTATATCTTGAACGTAATTTTTAGTTTGTAGTGGAAAAAAAAGTGCCCCGTCGTTGACGGGGCAAAGCGGAGGAAAGGAGGGACAGACGAGTCCGGAGGAACTCGTAAAATAAATATAACAAAATCAAATTAAATTGTCAATATGCATATTTGGTTGAAAAAATTTACGCGCTGTCCGTCCCGCAGGGGATTGTTTTTTGCATAAATCAATAAACTGGTAGATCGTCATAATTTTCCTAATTGTCGTAATCATCCTAATAATCATAATTTTCATAACTTATATGTTGGACATAAAATTCATCCAAGAAAACAAAGAAAAATTAAAAACCGTTGCGAGGCAAAAGAATATTGAGGTTGATATTGATAAATTGCTCAAACTTGATGATGAACGAAGAAAAATAATGCTTGAAGTTGAAGAGTTGCGCGCGAAAAAAAATTTGGTCAGCAAGAGGGTGCCACAAATGTTGCCCACGGAAAAAGAAGCCGCTCTGATTGAAATGAAAGCGGTCGGAAACCTTCAAGCTGAACTCGAAGGCAAGCTCGAAAAAATCATGGTTGATTATCAGAAGTTGATGTACAAAGTGCCGAACATTGTTAGTGAGAAGACACCGGTCGGAGCTGATGAGAGCGCTAATGTTGAAGTTGAAAAATGGGGCGATTTGCCGAAATTTCGTTTCACACCGAAAGACCATATTCAAATCGGAAAAGAACTGGATATTATTGACCTTGAACGCGCAGCCAAGATTGGCGGCAGCCGTTCATATCTACTCAAAGGCGACGGCGCGCGATTGGAAGCGGCGCTCATCAAATACGCGGAAGATTTTATTGTGCGCAAAGGATTTACTCTCATGAATGTGCCGGTCATTGTCAATGAATTCGCTCTGTACGGCACCGGATTTTTCCCGGGCGCGGAGGAAGAGATTTATCATTTGGAAAAAGATAACAAATATTTGGTCGGCACATCGGAAGTGGCGATCGGCGCTTATCACAGCGATGAAATATTGAACGAGGAAGATCTGCCGATCAAGTACGCGGGCTTTTCCGTTTGCTTTCGTCGTGAGGCCGGAGCGTACGGCAAAGATACTCACGGACTTTATCGCGTGCATCAATTTTTGAAAGTTGAGCAATTTATCATTTGCAAGAATGATGTCAATGAAAGCATGGCGCAACACGCGGAATTGCTGGAAAACTCAAAAGAACTTTTGCGCAGCTTGAAAATTCCTCATAGAGTTTTGAACATTTGCACCGGCGACATGGGGCAAGGGAAATATTACATGAATGATATTGAAAGTTGGATGCCGTCGCGAAATGCCTACGGAGAAACCCATTCATGTTCTGCGCTCCTGGATTACCAAGCGCGCCGGTTGAATCTTCGTTATCGCGACAAAACCGGGAAAACTCAATTTTGTCAAACACTCAATAATACTGTTATTGCCACACCGAGAGTGCTTATTCCGCTCATTGAATTGAATCAAATGGATGATGGCAGTATCGCAATTCCCGAAGTTTTGCAACCGTATATGGACAATCAGACGATCATCGCATATGAGAAAGAATGAGAATAATTTTGCTTTCATTGATGGGCAAAATCTTAATTTGGGGATAAAAAAATTAGGATGGAAGATTGACTTTCGTCGTTTCAGAAAATACCTGATGGAAAAATATTCAGTGGTAACCGCTTATTATTTTATTGGTTATGTCCCGGGTAACCAACCGCTTTATTCTGAATTGCAAAAAGCCGGTTTTGTCTTGGTTTTTAAGCCAACCATTCCTGGTTGTGATGGAAGTGTTAAGGGAAATATTGATGCCGATCTTGTTTTGCAGGCAATGATTGATTTAGATAACTATGATTTTGCTTTAATTGTTTCAAGCGATGGAGATTTTTACTCATTGGTTAAATACCTTTACCAAAATAAGAAGTTACGTTTTGTGATGAGCCCATATATTGAAACCTGCTCGACATTATTGAAGAGAGAAGCAAAAGAAAAAATTGTGTTTATGGTTAATTTAAGAGCAAGACTTGAGTATAAATGAAAAGCACCGCTATGGGACGGTACCCACAGAGGTGCTTTTTCTTATAGATATCTACACTATAGCACGATACAAAATTGTTTGTCAATAGGATCGTAACACCGCATGTTTGTTGCCCAATAAGTAAGATTTGCAGGAGTAGTAAGATTGTTTTGAAAAGCGCTTTTTGGTATCCCAGTTTTCCCAATCATCCTAAACATCCTAATCATCCTATATTTCATGTCCAATATCAGCTCCAAATACCAGAAGGATTTTAAAAATAGCGATTACAAAAACCCGCGTCTTATTCGAGATGAACAGCTCAAACAAAAGCGAGTCGGCAAACTTGTCTCGCTCGTCTCGCTCGTCTTGCTCGTCTCGCTCGCATATTTTTTGTTTTTCGCGCCGTTTTTTACGATCAAGGAAATTGAAATAAACGGATTAAATAAAATTAAAAAAGAAAACATTGATCAGATTGCCAATGATTATCGTTATCAGCGCGACTGGCTAATATTTTCAAGAAATAATTTTTGGTTGTTTGACAAGGATGATCTGACAGAAAAGATTTTTAGCCATTACTTTTTTGAAGAATTCAAAATAAATAAACATTGGCCGAACAGAATTACCATCACGCTCAAAGAAAAAGAGTCAGCTATCAATTGGCTGACGAATAATTTATGTTATCACCTTGATTTGACCGGCCTCGCCATTGAATACTGCGAAGAAAACAATGGTTATTTGACTATTAAAGATTTATCGGATAATAAAGTCGAGGTGGGGGATAGAACGATTGAAACAAAAGACCTTCAATATATTTTAGAACTTTATCAACAACTGCAAAAAGTTCTTGATAAAAAATTAAATATCGCTTACATTGAAAAAACAAATAATTTATTGGATTTTGTCACCAAGGAGGGGATAGTCATAAAATTAAATTCCAATTTAACACCGCAAGAACAAGTTGCCAGACTGGAAACATTATTAAATCAACAGGAAATAAAAGAAAATTTATTGAAGATGAAATATTTTGACTTGCGTTTTGGTGAGAAAATTTATTACCAGTGAAGAAGGAGGGGATGATTGAGATGCTTGGGATTATTGGGAAATTTGGGATATTTAAGACATGTTACAATATTTAATTATCTTACTAATCCTAAACGTCTTAATAATCTTAAGCATTCTAGCTGTTGTTTTCTTGCTTTATTGTTTTTTTGCTTCTATAAACCATCTTGACAAAGTATCATCAATCGGCTACCATCCACTAACGAGTTTGGTCATAAACAAACAAGGAGGTTGATATGCTACTGACCCCTGATGAGATTGAGCATGTGCTAGGCAATGTGCGAACCGCTTGCCTTGAGCTTTGCAATAGACACGGGTTTACAGTCATGGCCGGTAGTAAAGGTTTTGTGGCAGTGCCTGATGGAAAAAAATTTGTTGGCGACGAACTGCTCAGAAAATTGAGAGCGTCGTCAAAGAAGAGAAAAGACCAGTTTGTTCTTTATTGGCAGACATCCGATGAAGTTGAATTCAGAAAACCGGATGGAGTTCTTTACATTCACTGCAATTCCACTTATGAATACTACAATATAGATGATGAGAAACGCGCGGTGGAGCAAGTCAAAACGGTTTTTTCGAGATATGGAATTGTCTATCAATGGAGCGAACAAGAACCTTTTCTCTGGAAAATCAAAGTGACGGGTTGTCATTAGCGTCGAAAAGAGGTGACGCATGGTGAAGTTGATGCTTGATGATCATAAATCGTCGT
>JBBTXH010000132.1:0-13015 GCA_038062385.1 Patescibacteria group bacterium | reverse complement strand
CATTCATTGATTCTATAAAATATACTATATACAACGCTGTCAATTCTTACACCTTACATCATCAAAATTAAAACACCTAAAATAATCATGATCGCGCCGCCGATAATCTTGGTTTTTTTCAAATTATTTTGCTTCCAGGCCTGCAATTTATCTAAAACAGATTGATCACTGACAACAAATAATACCGCCACCAGCGGCAAGACAAAAAGAAGATTATACCAAATCAAATAAAACAATCCTTTGACATAAGTAGCGCTGTCGCGAAGCAAACCCAAAACCATCAAGTATGGCCCGCCGGTACAAGGAAATTCGCACAGTCCGACCAACATACCTAAAAAAAATATTGCCGATAAAGAACTTTTTCTCATTAAATCAGCCATTTTATTGTGAGCAAAATGAGGTATTCGCAATCTGATTGGAAATTTCGGCATCAATCCTCCCAAGATGTTAATGATGCCGAAAACAATTAAAATTAACGCCCCAAGTTTACCCATAAAGTGAGGCGTATTGAATATATGCAATGTCCCCAAAATTCCGAGACCAATCAGCAAATATGACAGGAAAATTCCAAAAACATACGCCGCGCCAATCTTGATAATTCCCGCGCGCATTGTTCCCATACTGAACAGAAAAGCAATGGTCAAAAGCAGGACGGAAAAAGCGCAAGGATTGATGCTGTCAATCAAAGCGGATAATGAAACCAGCGGAAACAAAAACGTCCCACCGCCGGACAAATTCCAAATAAAACCAGCAGAACCGGTGCTGGACTTGAGCAATAACAAAAGTCCTACCACCGCAAAAAGAATTGATAAAATAATGTATAAGCGTTTGTTTTTCATATTTAAGGCATGACGTTAGCTTTGAACGATAAGGTTATCTTTCCGTCACTTGTTTCCAAGATCACCTCTCGTCCAATCGGACCAACGCCGGCCGGACCGTGAGCGGCCGGGTCAAAGACCACTTCAACCTGCGCTTCTTGGTTCGATTCTATATTGGTATTAACTTCAGGAATAAACCCATGCGCCGGCATACCGAAGGGGCCAAAACTTTCTCCCTCTTTTATTAACGTAGCTTTAGTACACATACAAGACGTATAAAGCTTTTTAACTGTAATACTTTGAGCGGTATTATTCATTATGGAAAAAATTTTAGTAACCTTTCCATTGGCCATTGAAATGGATCCAAAATCATAACTGCTTTCAACCGCTTGGAGCTGACTCGTTAATAAATTAATTTTATTGTCCTTGCCAACTTTTCCGACCCAAGAAATACCGGCCACAATAATCACAGTCAAAACAGAAGTTATGATGATCACCCACACGGTTGAGTTGTCCTTCTGCTCATGTTGCTTCATAATTCATTTTAACCGCCGAAACGTTATTCTATAATTTAAGGCGTAGCCATGCCGGAACTTATTCTGCCAAATTCAATGAAAACAAGAGCGAAAACTATTGCCAGGACAAATGGCGCGATCATAGACACATAATTTCTTTTGTTTGGTTTGTAATATTTCAAGAGCAATGAATTGGAAACCACAGAGATTGAACTGAAAGCCATGGCCAAACCGGCTAATTCAGGTTTTAAAACCAAACCCAAACCGGCAAAAACTCTGGCCGCGATTGGAATCCCAATGACATTATAAAACAAAGCGAAAAACATGTTCTGCTTTATTTTTCCCATAGTATCTCGGCTGAGACTGATGGCCGTCAGGACATCTCTCAAATCGTTTTTAATGATAACTATTCCGCCAGCCTCCATGGCCACGTCAGTTCCATTGCCCATGGCAATGCCCAAATCAGCTTGCGCTAATGCCGGCGCGTCATTTATACCATCGCCGACCATGGCCACCTTCTTGCCGGTATCTTGGATTTTCTTCACCTCATTTGCTTTATCTTCAGGAAGAACTTCCGCTAAAACATTTTTTATGCCCACTTGTTTGGCAATCGCTTCGGCCGTTCGACGATTGTCACCGGTAATCATGTAAACTTCAATTCCTTTTTTCTGCAATGTTTGCACCGCCTCTAAGGTTGTTTCTTTCAAAGTGTCAGCCACGGCAATCAAACCCAAAACAGCCTGCGTCGAAGCCAATAACATCACGGTTTTGCCATGCTCTTCCAATTTTCTTATTTTTCTTTCTATGACTTCTGCGCTGAGACCGATATCAGTTAACAATTTCCGATTGCCGCAATAATATTTTTGACCGTCAATCTCGCCTTCAACGCCATGACCGGGAATAGCTCTGAAATTCAATACTTCGCGCGTTTTAATTCCTTCTTCTTCGGCGTATCTGACGATTGACTCGGCCAAAGGATGCTCTGATAATTTTTCCAACCCGGCGGAAAGGCTGATAATTTCTTCTTCGTCCTTCAAACTGGTGCCGACAACATCAGTCACTTCCGGTTTACCTTTGGTCAAAGTACCGGTTTTATCAAAAACAATCACGTTAATTTTATTGGCCGCCTCCAATGGTTCTCCACCCTTGATTAAAACACCGTATTCCGCTCCTTTACCCGTACCAACCATAATCGCGGTCGGTGTCGCCAGTCCCAAGGCGCACGGACAGGCAATCACAATAACTGAAGTGAAAGCCATAAGCGCAAAAGACAAACTAGCGCCTAATAAGAAAAACCAAACCATAAAAGTCACGACCGCCAAAACCAAAACAATTGGAACAAACCAGGCGGATATTTTATCAGCCATGGCTTGAATCGGAGCTTTGGAGCCCTGCGCTTCTTCCACTACTCGGATGATCTGGGCCAAAACCGTTTCTTTGCCTATTTTTGTCGCCCGAAATTCAAAACTTCCGTTTTTGTTTATCGTGGCCCCGAAAACATTGTCGCCGATATTTTTTTCAACCGGAATGCTTTCCCCGGTTAACATGGATTCGTCAATGGACGAATTTCCTTTGATGACCTTGCCGTCAACCGGAATTTTTTCTCCAGGCCTGACAACAATAATATCTCCCGCGACCACCTGATCAATCTCCAAATCAAACGTTTTTCCATCGCGCACTACTCGCGCTGTTTTTGCCTGCAAACCCATTAACTTTTTAATCGCCTCCGAGGTTTTTCCTTTGGCTTTTGTCTCCAGCCACTTGCCAAGGATTACGAACGTAATCAGAAAAGCGGCGGTTTCAAAATATAATTCCGGAATTTTCATTCCCTCCAAACCAATGATTGATTTATTTGTAATCGCGTAATTTAAAAATTGAACCAAACTGTAAAAAAAAGCAGTACTCGTGCCGATCGCAATCAAACTGTCCATGTTGAAAGTCTTCATTTTGAGACTGCTCCAAAACCCCCTATAAAAACCAGCTCCAATTATAAACTGGACCGGTATGGTTAAGATCAAAGAAATAACGCCGATATAAGGTAATAATAATACTCGGAGCGGTATGAAGTTGAAAAAATCAAACAGCATGAAATACAACATCGGCAGACTCAAAATCAAAGCCGTCAAAAATCTATTCTGATACCCTTTTATTTCTCTCTCCTTTCTTTTTCTTTCCGCCTCCGGATCGGTTTCATCAATCGGCTCAGCTTTGTAGCCGGCGACTTTAACAGCCTGAATCAAATCATCAACGCCGGCTTGCGTTGAATCGAATATCACTCTCGCTTTTTCAGCGTTGAAGTTGACGTTTGCCTCTTTAACTCCGGGGAGTTTCTTCAAACTCTTTTCAATGATCAAGGCGCATGAAGCGCAATGCATTCCGCTGATAATCAGAGTAATATTTTGATCGCTCTTCTGTTCAATTTTATTTAATTCGGTTTTTTTGATTGAAGTATCCTTTTCTGTAAAAACCGAACGATCTACGTTTTTTTTGTCTGATCGCGTTTCCCCGATAACTTCGCCATGATACCCTGCTTTTGTTATGGCCGCTACTATTTGTTCATCAGTAACGTTCTGATCAACAACTGTTTCACCTGTTCCAGACTTAAAATCAATCTTGGCTGAGTCAACTCCCGAAATATCCGTTAATTCCATTTCAATAATCTTTTCACACGATCCGCAATGCATGCCTTCGATTTTTAACTTAACCGTTCTGGTCATATTTTTAATTGTTACTTATTAATTGATCAATGATTGATTTGAATGATTCATACGGCACGGCGCCGGAAACCAATTGCCCTTTGACAAATGTGGCCGGTGTGCCGTTAACGCCTCTACCCTGTCCATCCGCTTCGTCGGTCTGAACTTTCTGAGCATATTTGTCTGAATCCAAACAGTCATTAAATTTTTTTGTATTCAGCTTAAGATCCTCCGCCCATTGTTTGAAATTCGTCAGGCTGAAACCATTCGCTTGATTATCAAATAACGTGTCGTGATATTCCCAAAATTTTCCTTGTTCGTCGGCGCATTCCGACGCTTCAGCCGCTTTTTGCGCGTTAGGATGAAAACCTAGAGGAAAATGTTTATAAACCAAACGAACCTGATCAGAATAATCGCTTAAAAGTTTTTTAAACGTCGGATAAATTTTTTCGCAAAACGGACACTCAAAATCAGAATACTCAACCAAGGTGATCGGCGCATTGAAATTACCGCGAACATGATCACTCTTTGTTATTTCAAAATTCTGGACAGTGGCAGTCGGCTGAACGGCCGCGTCCGGTATCTGTGGCGACGGAACATTCAGCGCCGCCTGTTTGTTCTTCGCGTTGGTTGTTCCACTAAACGAAAACGCTGAAGAGCTGAATAATAAATAACCGAAAACAATATTTATAAATAAGGAAATAACGGCCAAACCGGCCAAAAAACCTAAAGAGAAGATTAATTTCGAGCGATTTTCTTCGGTCCTTGAGTCGATCGAGGACAAAACCGAGAACGCTTGATCAACGACCGGCTTGGGTGGTGCTGTCGTTACTCCCGCCGCCATATTTTCCGATAACTCTTCGATTCTAAAGTCACCACTAAGCTTGATGATGTCTATAATTTGCTGCTTAGTGCTTTTATTTTGCTCGATGTCCAATTCCATTTCAATATAATTTTTCAATTGCGCGACTTTCAGGTTTTTTACACCTTCTTGCGATCTTAAGTTTTCTTCTATTATTTTCAAATCGCCCGGCTCTTTCGCTCCGTAAATTTTACAATGTAATTTTGTGTGCATAGAAATTATTAAATTAAAGATATTTTTTTATCCGCCTTTTCCAATACTTCTTTTATTTCATCCAGACTGATGTCTTGCTCCGACTCCAAGGTGGTAAGGCCATTTTTATCTATCTCAATTCTTTTTATTCCCGGCAGACGATTCAAAGCTGATTTGCTTATTTTTACGCAGGCATCGCAGGTAATATTATCAATCTTGAAATTGATGAGCATAAAAGTTTATTATTGGTTATTTGCTTATTAATAAATTAACGGCTGTATTACTGATATTGCGTTCAGACTTTTCATCGCCCACCACAGCCGCCGCAACCGCCGCCGCCGCAACCACCACCGCTCGCGACCGCCAGATTGTTATTTTGCGCCGGAGCTTTGAGCGCTCCGGTACCGCCGTCAACCACGATAAATCGACCTCGATACATGCCCATTGAACATGAAAAAGGAATTTCTCCGACTTCAGTCGGCACAAATTCAATTACATTCACTCCTTTTTGTAATGATTGATCAATACCATATTTCGTCATCACAATTGAAGAGGCGCAAGAAAAAGAATTTGTGGAAGTGATAATCCATCTCACCTTCTTGCCCTTTTCCACCGTAAACTCATTGGGTGAATATCCGGAACCGCTCTGCGTCATCTTGATTTCTTGGACGCCGGTTGATTTGGTTATACCTGCGGCCGGATCGGTTCTTCTCTGGAAAACTATTTGACTGCCGTTGGCAATATTAAACCACCCCAACAAAATAACCGCCAGACCGGTAGCCGCAAAAAACACTCTAGCTCGTTTACCTTTGAAAATCGAGGCTAGGCCACCAAGACTCAAAAGACCCGGAGCTGTGCCTAAAGCGAACAGACCCATGACCAGAAACCCTTGGGAGAAACTGCCGGTGGACACCGCGTACAACTGCATCGCCTGAGTAAAACCGCAAGGCAGAAAAAATGTTAACGCTCCGGTAATAAACGAACCTTGATGGCTATACTCCTGCTGTTCATTATTCAACCCGAAAAATTTGGCAATGCCTTTAGGCAGCGAAAACGACTTGTTTTTGAGCGCGGGAAATATTTCAATAAGTTTCAAACCTAGAAAAATCATCACGCCGCCGACAACGATGGTCATGAAGCCAAGTGTCCCGGCCGAGGGTCTGATGGCTGATCCTAAAAGGCCAATGATTCCGCCCAAAATACCAAATCCTAAAATTCTGCCCAAATTAAAATACAAATGAGGCACAAATTTTTGTTTGGCGGAAATCTCAGGGTGAAGCATCGCGTGTCTGGATGCTAAGCCGAGAACCAATCCGCCAACAAGCGCCATACAAGTGGATATTCCCGCCACCAGACCGACCACCAAAACAACCAATAAACTTGTACTTTGCGTATCAACTCCCAGAGAAAACAGTCCTAATCCTTTCGCCGCTAAATATAACACCAATAAGATACCGGCGCCTTTTAATAAATTCAGATAATCATTTTTGTCCTTTGAAAACCAGGATAATTTGTCACCGTGGCCGATATCGTATCCTGCATCTTTGATTGTCTGCCTGATAACCTCACCCGCCGGAATACTTTTTCCATAAAACAAATCCGCGCTGCCGGACGCTTGGCTCACTTCAACTCTGTCAATCCCGGAAATTTTCTTTAACTCATTTTCAATCAAAATTTCACACGAACGGCAATGCATGCCTCTGATTGGAATGGTAATCTTTTTCATAATTGCTTGGCGCTTATTTTAAACTGTTAATTGAAATACCTACTACGTATTGTAGTAGGTATTAAATAATTTGTCAAATGTTACTTGTCCACAGAATAATGACTAGCCGCGCAGGACTGCTGTTTTATCTCGCCTTGATTGCCGCAAACAGCCGTTGAAGAAAGTTGGCAGGACGAATCAGCGATTTTGGCATGAGTGCAATTTCCGGCACTATGCATAGTAAAAGCCTTGGTGCTGTCTGAAAGAAAAACAAAAGTGGCCGACGCCGTCAGAATGACCGCAAAAAATCCAAGCGCCAAACCCTTTCCCCATATTTTAAATTGCGGAAAATAACTTTTATCCGATAATTTGTTTACCCTCTCTTCAATGACTGACGTGAAAAACGACATGGCCAATTCAGCGCGAATCATATTTTTCTCTTCGGCTTCGGTAAATTTGAATAAGGCTCGCGCCAATTTTGATCGGTCAGTAAAATTATTAGTCGCTTGTTCGTCCGCCGCCAATTCAGAGTAAGTAAGATATTTATTCACGATTGTCTTCATGCCCGGCAGGAAAGAAAATATATTTTGAAAAAATTTAATCACGAACAGTTTTAACGGATCATGGGCTCGTCGATGCTGATTTTCATGCAAAAGTACGGCCTGAAGTTCATCTTGTTTCAAAAATTTTATCAACCCGCTTGAGAGACAAACTTTCGGTCTGAACATTCCATAGCAAAAAACCATCGGCTTATCTTCTCCAATCTCAATTATTCTGTCACCGGCTAAACCCAGATTAGAAATCGCCCTTCTCAACTTGGCTGATCGGTTTGTTTTCGTTCGAGCTGAATATTGCTGATGAAATTTCGATGTTTGCCTGACCAACCGAGTGAATTTGTATATGAGAAAGCCCGCAAAGATTAAAATAGAAAGACTCAAAATCGCCAAGGTTCCGGTTATAAAAGGATGCATCGCCGCCAATTGTGTCATTTGAGTGCAACCGCAGGCTGTTTCTAATTGATGGATAAAAACATTACCAAATAATTGAACTTTTTGAGAAATTTTATACAATAAAAAAACAACCAAACCTAAAATCCCGGTAAAGATTAAAACCAGTTGATTAAAAGCTCGACTGGATTGTTCAGCAAAAAATTTCTCCATACTATTTTATCAGTTTCCTTAATTTGTTTTTCCACCCTTCTGCTTGGCCGGCGCTTGACGTTTCAATGATATCAATAAATTGAGCTACCGCTACGTCACCATACTCCTTTAAAAAACTTTTGATAATTTTCTCCGAGGCGTTGGCCAAAAATGATTTTTTGTCTTTGATTGGAAGATAGACAAAGGCGCCGCTCTTGTCCATTTTTCTGCTAAGCACGCCCTTATCAAAAAGCCTGGCCATGACCGTCATGACCGTGGTGTAGGCGATTTTTCTTCATTTTTCCAATTCTAACAAAACAGACCTAACCGAAGACTGCGCCTGTTGCCAGACTATTTCCATTATTTCAGATTCAAGATCACCCAAAATTTTTATATTTTTCTTGACCATATATGATTACCTACTACACACCATAGTACATGAGAATAAAAAACCTGGCAAGACCCTGCTCAATTGACAAATTCTGCCAATGAACAATAATAGAGTAAGAAAACAACTTAAATCTTATTTTATGAAAAACCTAGCCCTTGCCATCTTAATTGTCCTGATTGTTATCGTCGGTGTACTCTTGTATGTTCGAACAACGGCCAACGGCTGGAAATGCCTCAACGGCCAGTGGATACAATACGGTAACCCCACTACTCTCATGCCAGCCGGTAAATGCGCAGATAATTCAGCTGACTTTTCCAATGAGGTCACTTTAACAAATTTCAAAACCGGAGATTTAATCAAAAGTCCTTTCCTCCTCGAAGGTGAAGCCAAGGGCACTTGGTTTTTTGAAGCGAACTTGCCAATAAAACTACTTGATGCCCAAGGAAAAATTCTGGCTGAAGTTGGCGCTCAAGCAACTGAAAACTGGATGACCGAAAGATTTGTTCCATTCAAAGCGACTTTAAATTTTACGCCGACAACCAGCGCCGGAACTTTAATTGTTTCAAATGACAATCCTTCTGGTTTACCGGAGAACAGCAAATCTGTTTCTTTCCCTGTTCGTTTTGAACCGGTTGAAACTACGATCATTAAAATTTTCTTCAATAATAATGAACTTGATAAAGAAATGACTTGCGTAAAAGTTTTTCCGGTTGAACGAACGATCGCAAAAACAGCGGCTGTCGGCCAAGCCAGCCTTGAAGAACTCTTGTCGGGCGCGACTCAAAAAGAAAAGGCTAATGATTACTTCTCCAATATCAATGACGGGGTTAAGCTAAACAAACTGACGATTGAAAATGGTGTGGCTAAAGCTGACTTTAGTGATCAACTTGAAGCCGGGGTCGGCGGTTCATGTCGCGTGTCGGCGATCCGCTCGCAAATAACAGAAACCCTCAAACAATTTCCAACGGTTAAAGAAGTTATCATCTCGATCAACGGCAAAACCGAAGATATCTTGCAGCCTTAAGGGTTGTAGGTTGGTAGGGCGGTAGGATGTAGGGTTGTAGAATGGTAGGGTTGTAGGTAGCTTTTTCGTTTTATTGCTTAAATGCTTCTATGCTTAAATGTTTAAATGTTTAAATGACTTCTATGTCTCAATATTACACTGCCAAAAAGACTCGTAATCTGTACGACAAAAAATCTGAAAAACCTTTTAAACTAAGCCGTTCAAAACTTGATTTGTTTTTAGAATGCCCGCGCTGTTTTTATTTGGACAGAAAACTGGGCGTTGGCCGACCGGCCGGATTTCCGTTCAATTTGAATTCAGCGGTTGACGCTCTGCTTAAAAAAGAATTTGATTCGCATCGCGCGAAAAAAGAACCGCATCCTCTGATGAGATCTTATGGCGTCAAGGCCATTCCTTTCAGCCATCAAGATTTAAACACCTGGCGCGAAAATTTCGTTGGCGTGCAATTTCTGCATGAACCAACAAATTTGCTGATTACCGGCGCGGTGGACGATGTTTGGATTGGCGAAGACAACAAATTGATTGTCGTTGACTATAAAGCCACCAGTAAAAATGAAAAGATTATTGCGCTTGACCAAGAGTGGCAGGACGGCTACAAGCGGCAAATGGAAATTTACATTTGGCTCTTGCGTCATAAAGGTTTTGACGTTTCCGACACCGGCTACTTTGTTTATTGCAACGGTCTTCGTGACAAAAAAGCGTTTGACGCCAAACTGGAATTTGAAGTTACTTTAATTTCTCACAAAGGCAATGATAATTGGGTGGAGCCGGCCATTGTCGCGGCGCATAAATGCTTGTGCTCGGAAAAAATTCCTTCGTCCATTAAAGATTGCGATTATTGTTCTTACATAGACGCTGTTCAAGAATCAACTAATACAAAAAAATCCGCCACCCAACCAAAACTGTTATTCTGATGTGCGAGGTAAGTTCTGCGTGACTGCGGAGATTGCGTCGTTGCGACTCGCAATGGACAATTGGTGGGGCGCTAACGCGCCACCCGGCTAGCCAGCAATGAAAGACGAGGCGGTGGCGAATAAATAAAAACAATAAACTTATGAACCTCTTCAAAAAAATTCTATTCAGCTTCCTGAACAGCGCTGCGGTCGGGATTTACGTTGCTCTGGTCGCATGGGTGATGACAAACATGGAACATCGTTTCGACGGAATGCCATCAATCTTCGGTCCTGTGGCAATTCTACTGCTCTTTGTCCTATCCGCGGCCATTGTTCCAACTTTAATTTTCGGTTGGCCGATTTATTTACTTTTCATCAACGACAAAAAAGAAGCTCTAATTCGTTTAGCCTTGAATCTCGGCTGGCTGTTTGTTATCACTGCGATCATATTTATTTTTCTGATATTTTAATGAATTATAAAATCCTGCCTTTTATGAAAGACAGGATTTTTGATTTGAAAAACTATTCCGGGAAAGAACGAACAAGGAACTTCGGCCGTCTCCAAACGAACTTCAAGCGACTGCCGAGTTTAACGTATCCGCGATCACGCAGATACTTCGCGAGACCGCGTTCAATCACCGCGCGAGTCAGCTTCTCTTCAGCCAGGCAGAGCTCCGGAGTTCCCTCCTCGTCATTTCCGAAAACAACGAAATCAGCGCCGCTATCAAGGCGATCTTTAACCGAACGCCAGTTCTCCGCGTCCTCGCGATAGTACTTAGCCATCTCCGCGTGGTCAATCGGAATCTTCATCTCGCAGAAATCGCTCTCTTCAACCAAATCGCCTTTCGCGAGATGTTCGGCCAACGCTTCTTCGCTATCCGCGAGTTCCGATTCAACATAACCGCTCGACATCACGCACGGTCCGAGCTTGACGATCTTGCGACCATGGTGAAAAACGAGCCACACATCATCCCAGAAATTTTCATGCTTCTTCGAAAACGCGTGCGGAGAATAAGAATTGATCAGAATCTTTTTGACGTTTCCCATGTTTCCACCTTTCACCAGGCGCCATTGCCCGGTTACTTAATGGTAGTTGTCGAAATTGTGCCGAACATCATTTTTATTCATCAACGCCTCCTTTCAATAAAACAATATAGCAAAATCACGCCCTTATGTAAATACGCTTAACTTCCTCACCAAGCCACGTATTGATAACTACTTTCCACTTCTCAATAATCTCACGTAGCTGCGGCATAATTTTAGCCCCAAGCTCTTGCTCCAGTTCGCGTCGATCTTCCTCGTTGTCTCCAACCATCATTTCTAGCATCGGCTGAAGAATCTTCTCCCTCATCACATCGGCATCCGTGAAAACACTCATTGCTTTCTTAAATCGAGAGAGAAACTGCTTCTTGGTGAACATCCGCCGCGTGATTTCGTCGGCCGTTTCTTCAGAAGTGAAAAGTTCAGTCGGTAGAACACCCCGTTCCTCTGCAAGCTTAAGGACAGTTTTTACCAACCGCCAACGTTCGTCGTAAGGATTCCCGCGTGTCAACGCTAACGGATGAATCATATTAGAAAGGCTATCAAATGCCGTCTTTATAAAACTACTAACCATTTTACGTTCTTCGATATTTAATTCTCCGCCTATATCCTTAATCATTTCATTAATAATAGGAATTGAAAACCGGATAATATCTCGCGACGAGATCAACGGCGTTGTGCGCCGTTTCTGCATGAGACGACGGGCGAGCAAGTCAGAACTCAAATCCACAAAACTCTTTCTAATTACAATTAATTCCATTGCCTCCGGTTGTACTTCTTTACCAAGTTCTTGATTTAAACGATCTGCTAATTTCGCTTGTCTGCGCAGTTCTGCTTCAAAATGAGCTGCCAATAACAACTTCAGTTCTGCTGTGGTTATTCCCTTTTTCACGGGTTTTTCCTCCTTGTCAATGTTCAAGTTTCCACGAGTCCCTCGTGGCAGTGATTATCTCCTGCGCTTTGCAGTATAATACTTAAACTTAGCATATCCTTTGTTTTGTGTCAATCCACCACGTAATACAACATACTAACACTTTTCAATTCAGTTTTATTATAAAATTTGCTATAATGTCAGCAGTTTATTTCTATCTAGCAATCATGACTAAAAATACGTTTTACTCAATAGCCCTTGATTATACTACGACCATGTAATACGTGATCTGCTGATTACTACATGATGTACTGATGCTCAAAATTTTTCACTTGCTTTATGTATTTGCAGAAACTTGAAATTCAAGGTTTCAAATCCTTTGCTAAGAGGACAATTTTTGAATTTCCGGAAAAATCCAGCCATGATCAAAAAGCCAAAAGCATTACCAGCGTGGTCGGACCGAACGGTTCCGGTAAATCAAACGTCTCTGACGCTATCCGCTGGGTGCTAGGGGAGCAAAGTTTGAAACTCATTCGCTGTAAAAAAGCGGACGAAGTTATTTTTGGCGGTTCGGAAAAAAAGGCGCGCCAAGGATTTGCCGAGGTTATTCTGACAATGAACAATGAAGATCGCGAACTGCCCATTGATTATTCCGAGGTGGTTCTGACTCGACGCGTCTTTCGCGACGGCGATACGGAATATTTGATCAATAAAAACAGGGTTCGTTTGTTTGATATTCTAATACTCCTCGCCAAAGCTAACTTCGGACAAAAAAGTTACAGCATTGTTGGCCAAGGCATGGTGGATCATATTATTAACATTTCGCCCTTTGAACGAAAAGAATTTTTGATGAAGCGACCGGCGTCAA